>JBDQII010000533.1:0-2511 GCA_040264395.1 Verrucomicrobiota bacterium | reverse complement strand
CCTTGATGATATCCAATACCGGATGGGTAGCGTATTTATATTGGTAATCGTAATATTGAATCCATGGAATATTGGCACGACACAGGTCGACGACCAGAATCACGCCGAGGATGAGGAAAGCGTTTGCCGTTTGTTTGCCAGACCAATATCGGCTCAGGATAAGGATAAACACCAGGCCAGAAAGAATCATCCAAAAGACAAACATGCCCACCTCTGTAGCGCTGTATGCGTGGATCGCATCAGTCATCTGTGTCGGAATGCCAACCTCAAGAAGGAATCGATTCATTTCAGATCTGGATGAGGCATAAATCAACCAGGCAACGATACTTATCCCCAAAACAACCATGTAACCCTGAGTCCATGACCGATCTCCACCTTTCAGATTTTTCCACCATTTGCGCAGATGATCACCAAACGTGAGTGGCGTTCCGCTTTCTGATGCGAGATAATATGAATAGAGGCCCTGCAATCCGTAGCCAAACAGTATGATCAGCGCCAGATGGGTCAGGTGCATGAACTTGATTGGATTTCTGATCGAATGAATGAAAGGGAGTTGGTAGATAATCTGGTAAAAAGGCGCATGCCTGCCAAATGAGAAAAACAATCCTGCGATGGCCATCACGGACCAGAATCGAATCAGACTTCTCTGTGTTTTTGCGAAGATAGGGTTCTGACTGCGAAAGGTCTGGATAAAAGCCCATAAAGCCACGATGACTACGAGCACCCCTGCATACTCTCCCGAACCTGAGTGCCTCATCAAGCGTCCGCTTTCGCCTGGCTTCCACAGAGGGTCCCGGCCGACACCTCCCCAATAAGAACTCTCTGTCATCGTTCCATCAAGATCCGTCATGCGATAACCGAAAACTCCCGGGATGAATAAGCGGATCGTTTCGTTGATGGGCATGCTCCATTGTGTGGCAAAATTCCATTGTGCCTCTTTCGCCATGGGGTCTGCTGCATCAGGTTTGGCTGCACCACTTAACTGGGTTCCAACCAAGGTGATGAGTCCTTGAGATGCCATCCATCCGGCTGCGAGCACAATCACCATCAGTGTCCCCAGACCCGCAACTGCACCCTTTGGACCTGCCTCTGATTGAGTCCACTTCAAATAAACGACATACAGTCCGAAACCGATGCTGTAGAGAGCTCCCACGTCGAAACCTTCCAAAACTGAGTGGCCAATTGCAAAGCCTGCCAGCAAAAATCTCAAAAGCTGGGTTTTGGGACGAGAGGCATGTATCGCTGCCAAGGCCAGAAAAACAGATGCCATGGTGGTTGCTCGTGAAGGCAGTCCCCAGCACGCGTTCGAGAATGCATTCGAATTCAAGGCAGCTGCCAGCCCGACCAGCACACATACCCATGGGTTCCATTTCATGGAACGCCCCATTATCCAGGCGCTGAAACCAAGGAATAGCAGCGCAACTGGTGCGTAAATTTTTGAGTAGACGATTGGGTTCTGGGTCAATAAACCAAGGGCCATGGAAAAATCAGGAAGTGCACTTGGGTTTTCCATCCCAACCCAATTCAAGTCATGCCAGTACCCGAAGAAAGCACCGGGCAGTGCGCCTGCATTTGCGCTGATTACGCCCAGAGGACCATCATTCGAGAATAAAACCATTTCAGGTATGAAACCGTGTCTGAATAAAATTAACAGCGGGAGCGACAATAAAATGATCGCCTTCCACCAATGGCCTGATGCCTTAATTGAGTCCGTTTTCTTTGGCATAATTTGAAGTTGGACAGTTTGTTCGGAACTTCCAATAAGGAAAGGATTTTTTGTCGGATCGCTGAATCATTGAGCCATCGCACCATGGCGACGCATCGGTAAACACTGCTTAAATCATTGCACGTTCGGACCTTTGATTCCGTCCCGCAAAGTAACCGCCATTCGGCCCAATAAGTAATGCGATAGGGAGCATCTTTCTCTGGCAGCTTTTCGAATCTTGCCGGCATATGCCGGTTGAGACGCCTGCATCCATTGCTCTTTGACTTTCGATCTCGCAGCAAAGAGACACTGCAAACGCTGTTTTCGGATCCAGCGGTTCATTGGGGATTCAGGAATCTTACTGGCGATCAGGTTCATGGCTTCCCATTCATCCGTGACCCAGGCGCTGATGTTTTTGATGTTCTTGCTGGTCATATTGAGATCATGAGTCCTGATTTGACACAATGGGCGTGGAATATGGATAAGCTTTTGTGCGTGACTTGCCAGTTCACCGTAAAACACACAATCCGCGACCTGCGGCATATCCGTTCGAAATTGGCACGGAAGCGTCTGGGCTCCGGATCTGATCATCACCGAACCCACGCTTACTGTTTCCAGTTCGGATTCCTGCGAAATAAACTTTATTTTATCAAATGCTTCAGCAGGTTGATGGGCATCAGAGACATGCCCGCGTGTTTCATTCCCATCCGCATCAATCCATTGCGTGTCACTCCATGAGAAGGACATCGGATTCGATGATTCCAGGGCCTTGCATGAGGTTTCGATGAAATCAGGTGTGACCCTAT
>JBDQII010000532.1:0-2531 GCA_040264395.1 Verrucomicrobiota bacterium | reverse complement strand
GTAATTGCATCATGCGAAAGCAGTATCCATTTGATATCATAGAACCAAAGCGCCAGCGAATCTGGGATGAGACAGCAGCCTTCAAGGCCTGGAACCCAGGCGAAACCATCCCCAAAAACCATCCATTCGCTGAACGTCATGGATTAGCAGGGGAAGTGGCTGCTTCTCAATTACCTCCCAAATACTACATCCTCGACATGTTTCCATACCCGTCTGGCTCCGGGTTGCATGTTGGGCACCCTGAAGGGTATACCGCAACAGACATTCTTGCCAGGTACAAACGGTCTCGAGGGTTCAATGTGCTGCATCCAATGGGATGGGATGCTTTTGGTCTTCCTGCGGAACAATACGCGATCAAGACTGGTCAACATCCGCGAGTCACCACTGAAGCCAACATCAGCAATTTCAAAAGGCAGATCAAGTCACTCGGTTTCAGTTATGATTGGTCGCGAGAAGTGGATACAACCGATTCGAATTATTTCTGCTGGACCCAATGGATATTCCTCAAGCTTTACCACTCGTGGTTTAACCAAGAGACAAACAAAGCTGAATCCATCGAAACTCTGACGATACCGTCCGGGCTTGAAACAGAAGAAGCGCGGGCCTCATACAAAGATGAACGACGACTTGCCTTTGTAGCAGAAGCACCCGTCAACTGGTGCCCGGAACTTGGAACGGTTCTCGCCAATGAAGAGGTTGTTGATGGTAAAAGTGAGGTCGGTGGCTTTCCGGTCGTCAGAAAGCCCATGCGCCAATGGATGCTTCGCATCACTGCTTTTGCAGGGAAATTATTGGATGGGCTCGATGAGATCGAGTGGAGCGATTCCTTGAAGGAAATGCAGCGTAACTGGATCGGGAAATCCGAGGGAGCTGAAGTTCATTTCCAGGTGGCTGACCAGGAAGAGGTCATTACTGTGTTCACCACTCGCCCTGATACCCTCTTTGGGGCAACTTATATGGTGCTTGCACCCGAGCATGCTTTGGTTGATCAACTGGTCACTGAAGAACAGAAGGATGCGGTTGAGGAATACAGAACTTTTTCATCACGGAAAAGTGATCTTGAACGCACTGAATTGGCAAAGGAAAAGACGGGTATCTTCATTGGTGCCTATGCCATCAACCCGGTCAACAAAGAGCGCATTCCCATATGGATTGCCGACTATGTTCTTTCAACATATGGTACTGGTGCCATCATGGCTGTACCTGCTCACGACTCAAGGGATTTGGAATTCGCTGAGAAATTCAACCTCCCGGTATTGAAGGTAGTGCAAGCGCCGGAAGGAAAGGACTCCATCGGCTTTGTCGGTGAAGGTGTCAGTGTCAATTCTGATTTCCTCAATGACCTCCCAACCTGCGAGGCCAAACCAAAGATGATTGACTGGCTTTCCGAAAATAAGGCCGGACGTCGTCGTACCAATTTTAAGCTTAGGGACTGGTTGTTCAGTCGCCAAAGATTCTGGGGTGAACCGTTTCCGATACTATGGAAAGACGGACAGCATCGAGCTGTTGGTGCCCATGAGCTTCCCGTTGCGCCGCCTGATTTGAAAGATTTCAAGCCAACGTCCGACGGTGAACCTCCACTGGCCCGTGCTGCTGAGTGGGCGAATCTGAAGGACGGTTCCATACGTGAAACCAACACCATGCCGCAATGGGCAGGTAGTTGCTGGTATTATCTTCGCTACTTGGACGCTTCAAACAAGGGTATGTTTTGTGGTAAGGAAGCTGAGGCTTACTGGATGGGATCTGCGGATGAAGCAGCCAACCCTGGCGTTGACCTTTACGTTGGTGGAACAGAGCATGCAGTATTGCACCTGCTCTATGCCCGTTTCTGGCACAAAGTTTTATATGACCTCGAATTAGTTTCTACAACCGAACCTTTCTTTAAACTGGTCAATCAGGGGATCATTCTTGGAGAAGACGGGCAGAAAATGTCCAAATCGCGGGGTAATGTGGTCAATCCAGATGAAATTGTCAGTGCGTATGGAGCGGATGCGTTTCGTTTATATGAAATGTTCATGGGACCATTAGAAATGTCCAAGCCATGGAACACCAAGGGGGTTGAGGGCGTTTACCGTTTTCTTGGTCGTGTCTGGCGCATGATCGTTAATGAACAGAGTGAGGTAGCCTTCGAGCAAGCGATGGCTGTTGATGCGCAGAAAGCCGAAGCCAACCTGAGCAAACTGACTTTAAACTCCGCGATAAAATTTGACATTGAACCAACGCCGGATCAACTCAAGTCCCTGCATGCTTGCATAAAGAAGGTCACTGAGGATCTTGATGGGATGCGTTTCAACACGGCGATTTCTGCAATGATGGTTTTCGTTAACGAAGCTGTTAATTGGAAAATTCGACCGGTCGAATGCATGCGCACGTTCCTGACCCTTCTGCAACCATTCGCACCGCACCTTGCCGAGGAACTTCATGGAATGTTACAGGAAGAAAATGCCAGAGTGATTGCCTACCAGCCCTGGCCTGTATTCGACCCCGCTCTTTTGATTGAAGAGAGTGTTGAGCTGCCCGTGCAAGTAAAT
>JBDQII010000531.1:0-2547 GCA_040264395.1 Verrucomicrobiota bacterium | reverse complement strand
GGTCACCATGCTGGGAGTGGTCCCGCGCACCGTGGAACCTGAAGCAAACATGCTTCCAACACTTGCTTCCATCGAAAAAGCCATCACCCGAAAAACGCGAGCAGTGGTCACTATTTCCCCGAATAATCCAAGCGGTATGGTTTTTCCTGCAACTTTGTTGCAGTCCATCAATCAGCTATGCAAGGAAAGAAAAATCTATCATATCTCAGATGAAACTTACGAATATTTCCTGTTTGATAATGAAAAACACTTTTCTCCAGGAAACATTAGTGGCAGTGAAGACTATACATTCTCTTTATTTTCCTTATCCAAGGCCTATGGATTTGCGAGCTGGAGGATTGGTTACATGGTGATGCCGGAGGCGTTGATGCCATCGATCAAGAAAATCCAGGATACGAACCTGATTTGTGCACCTGCCATTTCACAATTCGCGGCAGTGAAAGCGCTCCACCGCGGAAAACCCTATTGCACCCAGCATCTCCCGTCGATGGGAGCTATTCGGGCACAGCTACTTGATGGATTGAACAGTTTAAGCCCTTTTGTAAGAGTCATTCCTTCGAAAGGAGCTTTTTATATTCTCATCGAACTGGATCTTCATGAGGCGCCGATTGATGTGGTAAAAGTATTGATAAGGCAATTCAAAATTGCAGTCATACCCGGAAGCGCCTTTGGATTGGAGAGAGGTTGTTATCTCAGGATTGCATTTGGTGCACTTAAAAATGCTGATGATGCTTTGGAGCGCCTGATAAACGGACTTAAATCCATCCGTGATCACGGAATAAAAAGAATTGCTTAGATACCCTTTCTACACATGAAAACTTACGCTTATCAGCTGGATATACAGTGGGAGAAAAAAGAGGATAATTTTCGTAAAATCAGAAAATTAACCGAGTTGCATCAACCAGATAAGGGAAGTCTGATCATTTTACCCGAAATGTTTGCCACAGGTTTTTCCATGAACACAGAGATCACACAGGAGAAGGAAGATGGACCTTCTGAAAATTTCCTTAAAACATTCGCCAGCGAAACGGGATGTTATGTCATCGGTGGTATGACTCTAACAAAAACCATTGGTAAGCCCACCAATGATGCACTTTTGATTTCACCTGATGGAAGACGTGTGGGTGAATACTCAAAGATTCATCCATTTTCTCTCGGAAAAGAAAATGAACATTATGCCGAGGGCAATAAAGTTTTCACTTTCGAATTACCCAATGGTTTCAGGATCTGTCCTTTTATCTGCTATGACCTGCGCTTCCCTGAAATCTTCCGCATCGCCATGCAATCTGATCAACCTCCACATTTATTTGTTGTGATTGCAAATTGGCCAAATAGACGCACTCAGCATTGGGTCCGACTCCTGGAAGCCAGGGCGATCGAAAACTTGGCATATGTCGCCGGCATCAATCGATGCGGTTCAGATCCTTATTTGGACTATGATGGCAGCAGTATGATCATTGATCCTTCGGGCAAGGTTCTGGCCGATGCGCAAAAAAGTGAAGGAATCATCTCGCGTAAACTGAATCTGGAGACAGTCAGGGAATGGAGGTCTCAGTTCCCTGCACTGAGGGATAAACGGGCCATGTGCGCCCTTCAACCCAAGAGGCAATGAAGCCACACGGCCACTGCAAATCACTCAATTCCTTTTGTGAAGCACGACAGGAATCGAGTAGATCCGGTTTACCCGAATCAAGCCGCGCCGGAAGAACATACGCGTTCTGAAGTATGATCGTCAGGAATTGCACCCACGAGAAAAAAACCATGTCCATTCCTGATTGATTAATTGCGATTTTTCTGAATGATTCATCCATGCTATGTCGATTAATCTGCCATTTGTTTTTGGTAAGCGCCATCAGCCTACAGGCAGCTGATGATCGCCCCAACATCCTACTGATCATGGCCGATGATCTGGGGTTCTCTGATATTGGATGCTACGGAGCCGAAATCCAGACCCCCCAACTGGACCAGCTGGCAAGCGCTGGTTTGCGATTCACTCAATTTTACAACACGGCCAAATGTCACTCATCCCGTGTTTCATTACTCACTGGTCTTTACTGCGACCAGGCTGGGAGTGAATCATTAAGTAGAGGGACTACGATTGCCGAGGTCCTTTCATCCGCAGGCTACTTTACTGCAATGTCAGGCAAGTGGCACCTGAGCAAACAGCCAACCGATTTTGGTTTTCAACGTTATTGGGGACATCTTTCGGGTGCAGTCAACTTTTTCAAAGGAGACAATTCATTTCGATACAACGGCGAAAAGTGGAGCGTTCCGAAGACTTTGAATGGAAAACCTTTCTATACCACACATGCCATGACTGATTTCGCGCTCGACTTCCTTGATGAAGCGGCCGAAAAAGAGGATCCATTCTTTCTGTATGTTGCCTACAATGCACCGCACTATCCCCTGCAAGCACCAGAAAAAGAGGTTAAGAAATACAATGGAAAGTACGATCAAGGCTGGGACGTTTTACGAGGGCAACGGCATGAGCGACAATTAAGGTCCGGCTTACTTCCATCAAAATGGGAAATGGCTCCACGCCCTGAT
>JBDQII010000530.1:0-2549 GCA_040264395.1 Verrucomicrobiota bacterium | reverse complement strand
GGTTTGGAGTTTTGCCAGATGTTCAATGCGCTTCAATTCTCTCCCAAGCCAAAAGTTATTTTGATGTCCAACTTTGGCAACCGCCTTTCAAAGGCACATTTAAAAAAGCACGGGGTTTCAATGGTAGTCAACAAACCCGTAACCCAACGATCGCTGACGCGCGGTTTTCGACGTATTTGTCAGGTGGACAAGACCGGACTGGACACACAATTCCTCAGCATCAGTGATACCTCATCGCTTGTTGTCCCGTCGCTTCAAACAGCAGAAATGCCGAATCAACAGGTATTGATCGTGGAGGATAATCCCGTGAATCAGTCCGTGGCGGAACATATGTTGAAGCGACTCGGCTATCAACCCGCCACTGCTGATTCAGGTGAAAAGGCACTGGAGATGATGCAAAAACATCATTACCCCATCATCCTCATGGATTGTCAAATGCCGGATTTAGATGGCTATGAAACCACAAAGAAAATCCGTGAGATGGAATCTTGTGATCAATCAGGGAGTCAACATCCTTGCAGGATCATCGCAATGACTGCCAACTCAATGGACGACGACCGTCAAAAGTGCCTGGATGCAGGCATGGATGACTACGTATCCAAACCCGTCCTGTTGCCCACCCTTTCAACCGCTCTCAAGAATGCTACATCCAATTCGATTCCAATGAAAAAGGATGCTTGTAATCAGAAAAATTCGACAGAACACAAACCAGAACATTCTGGCTTCCATAATATCAATACTGATATTTTGAAGCAGTTCCTGAGTCCAGAGGGATCCACCAAAAAGGGTGTTCTGCCAAAATTAGTTCAAATGTTCTGTGAGAAAGAAATCCCCAAACGATTGAATGAAATGAATGCTGCCATGGAACCCGGTTCCATGGACAAACTCATTCGGTCGGCCCATAGCTTCAAAGGAAGCGCCAACAACATGGGAGCTCAAAAACTAGCTAACCTCTGTTCGGAGCTCGAATCCTCTGCAGACCAGATCACGGAAGACCAGACTCTGAAATTGATCAACCTCATCAAAAATGAGAGCAAGGCAACGAAACAGTCTCTCCAGCAGTTCCTGGCATCCGTCAAGTAGTTCAGAATTATCTTGATTGGGCTTGCTCAAATGACCAGCAAGTTCTTTGATACGCGCATGAGATCGGCTATCAGGGTTATTTTACTTCTTGGCTCAATTGCATTATTAATCGCAGAGACAGAAATCGCGGTTCATGCGGATGGTCTGGCAGATAACCAGGCTGAACAAGTACGCCCCATCCCACCTGTCGGAACTCCATTCAGCACCCAACAACAAAAACAAATTGAAATTCAACTCGGACAACTGCGTCATTCTATCGCACTGGCCCATACAAAGTTGAACTCCAGACCAGAGTTGAGTCGCTTCTTGTCGGACATCGAAGTTTTTGCAGAGGCTGTCAGTTCAGCTTTGATCTATCGGGAAATTTTCGCTCCTGAAAAAGAATTCAGGCAAGCATTGGAGCAGTTGGAACTTGCCTCTCATCGACTGGTGCAATTACTGGAAGGAGAACCGGCCTGGCTCGACAAACCCGGGCTCATTCCTCGAGGATATGTCTCTCGAATCGATGATTCGGTACAGCCTTACGGCTTGGTAGTACCCTCATCCTGGCACCCAAAAAGCAGCGAGCCAATGAGGTTGGATATCTGGTTTCACGGACGGGGTGAAAAATTGACTGAACTCTCTTTCCTCAATCAACGCATTCATAATCCCGGCCAATTTACTCCGGATGACAGCCTTGTCCTTCACCTGTATGGACGCTATTGCAATGCCAACAAGTTCGCAGGTGAAACAGACCTCTTTGAAGCGCTTGAGCATGTAAAACAGGATTATCACATTGATGACAATCGCATCGTGGTAAGGGGCTTTTCAATGGGAGGTGCATCGTGCTGGCAATTTGCAACGCATTATGCTGGGCTGTGGGCAGCAGCAGCACCGGGTGCCGGATTCTCTGAAACAAAGGAATTTCTCGAATTTTTCCAGAAGGAAACATTGAATCCCCATGCGTGGGAGAAAAAGCTATGGAATCTTTACGATGCAACCGTGTATGCCGAAAATTTATTTCAATGCCCTACGGTCGCTTACAGTGGAGCAGTTGACCGACAAAAGCAGGCCGCTGACATCATGAGCAAGTATCTGGAGCAGGAAGGATTGGAACTGACTCATATTCTGGGACCCGATACGGGGCATAAATATCATCCCGAAGCCAAAGCATTGATTGATCAAAAGATCAATCAGATCGTCGAACACGGGCGCAATCAGATACCAAGTAAAATACGATTCACGACTTATACCTTGCGATACAACAAGATGAAATGGATCGAATTGCAAGGCCTTGAAAAACACTGGGACAGAGCTCGTGTCCATGCTGAGATCAAGTCTGACCCTGAGCTCAGCATTCGCACTTCGAATGTCACACAGCTCCGCATCCACATGAAATCGGGACTGTGTCCTCTGGATATAACCAAACAACCAATCATTTCAATCGACAATGAGCGTCTTGAAGTAGATCAACCCGAAACGGATCT
>JBDQII010000529.1:0-2552 GCA_040264395.1 Verrucomicrobiota bacterium | reverse complement strand
CTTAAATTCACCATTGACGCGCGGCTTTTCCCGATTAGTATCTCCCCCTTATTTTTGAACCTCATTATTTGAAATTGGAACGTTAGAAACTCTATGTCAGTCAAAATCGCAATCAATGGTTTCGGAAGAATCGGTCGTCTGGTCTTCCGCGCACTCGCAGAACAAGGTCTCCTCGGAAACGAAGTTGAAGTCGTTGCCGTGGGCGACATCGTACCCGCCGATAATCTGGCTTACCTTTTGAAATACGACTCCACGCAGGGTCGTTTCAAAGGTGAAGTCAGTTCCAAGAAATCATCTGCCGACAAGGAAGACGATGATGTATTGGTCGTGAATGGCAAAGATATCCACGTTGTCAGCGCACGCCAGCCTTCCGGACTTCCCTGGAAGGACCTTGGAGTCGAACTCGTGATCGAATCCACTGGATTGTTCACCAGTGCCGATGCTGCTCAAGGCCACATCGAAGCGGGTGCCAAGAAGGTGATCATCTCTGCTCCTGCCAAAGGGGACGGTATCGCGACGCTCGTGATGGGTGTGAATCACGAATCCTACGAGCCCGCAAACCATCACATCATTTCCAATGCCTCCTGCACCACCAACTGCCTGGCTCCCCTGGTATATGTGTTGCTCAAGGAAGGATTTGGTATTGAGGAAGGTCTGATGACCACCGTGCACGCTTACACCGCTACCCAGAAAACAGTGGACGGACCCAGCCGCAAGGACTGGAAAGGTGGACGCTCCGCTGCCATCAACATCATTCCTTCCGGTACTGGCGCCGCCAAGGCTGTGGGACTCGTACTTCCTGAAGTTAAGGGTAAGCTGACAGGTATGGCCTTTCGCGTGCCGACTCCTACCGCTTCCTGTGTGGACTTGACCGTTCGCACCGTCAAAGAAACCAGCTACGCCGAAATTTCCGCTGCCATGAAAAAAGCCAGCGAAACATATCTGAAAGGTGTGTTGGAATGGACCGAGGACGAAGTGGTCAGCACTGATTTCATTCACTGCGAATCTTCCTCCATCTTTGATGCGGGCAGTGGCCTTGAATTGAATAGCCGATTCTTCAAACTGGTCAGCTGGTATGACAACGAATGGGGTTACAGTAACCGCGTCGGTGATTTGCTGAAATACATCCTTGGCAAAGGTCTTTGATCCGCTGAATCACTTTTATTTATCACACGAAGGGCGATCGAAGGGTCGCCCTTTTTTGATGCATGGAACCTTCGTTCAACAAGCCCGATTTATCTCAGGAAACCATAGCGCTTCGAGAAGCCTGGATGCGTCATGACGATGCCTTCCTGAAGGATTATCTCATCTCGGATGTGGAGGATCCCCGCATTCACTTTCCGAGTATTTTTACGCGTGGCATGATTGCGGAAGCATTATTCCCTGAAAAGTTCCGTGAACTGATGTGGGAGGAATACCGGTTCGGCATTTGCATGAGTTACATGCGACGTGTGTTTCAGCAGAGGCCCTCGAGTGGCACCCCCGGATTTCTGCTGGAAGCATTGAAGCAGGGGGATGAAAGTTTTCAAGCCATCGAGGTGCCTGCATACATGCATGCATCCTGGCAACAGTTGAATGCCTCGCGTTCGGATTCCAACTACATTGCTGCCTGTCTGGAGCAGGGTGTGTCGGGAGAAAAGGCGGCGTCATTCCAGCCCGAGTTATTGAATACCTTTCAGCATCGGTGGAGGGATGCATTGCCAGATCATGTCGAGGGTTCTCTGAAGGTGATGGAGCCTGCCTGTGGCTCCGCCAACGATTATCGTTTTCTTCATTCATTTGGTCTGGGTGCCTGCATCGATTACGAAGGATTCGATATCTGTCCCAAGAATATTTCTAATGCACGTGGCATGTTTCCTGACATCAGGTTCAGCGAGGGAAGTGTGTTTGAGGTAGATGCTCAGGATCGTGCCATCGATTTTCTCTACGTCCATGATCTGTTTGAGCATCTCTCGATTGCTGGTATGGAACGGGGGCTTGATGAGCTATGTCGCGTGACGCGCGGGACGGCTTGTCTGTGCTTTTTCAACATGGCTGAGCGCGCAGATCATCTGGTTCAACCCAAAGAAGGTTACCATTGGAATCGATTGAGCCTGGAAAAGATCATTCGGTTTCTGGATTCTCGATGTGAGCAATTGCAGGTCATTCACACTGCCAGCTTTCTGCATCAGGCATTTGCCTGCAGCGACTACCACAATCCAGGATCCTATGCACTTGTCCTGAATTTTCACGAGAATTAAAACGTGCAATTTATTTTCATCATGACCTAATGGAGGCATTGTTCCATCATGTCCAGGCTCTTAAAGTCATGACATGGAGTGATTTGGTGTATGGAAATACTGATAAATATTCTGGTCGGACTTGCTTTGCTTGGCTCGCTTGTCTGGCTGGCTTGGAAAATCGTCAAAGCCGCGATGAATCGTTCTGATGAGCCTGCCGCATTGGGATTGAAGTGGCTGATCACCCTCGTCCTCGTGGGGTTCTGGGTTTTTGCCTTACGCGGACTTCTCAGTTCGGGCCCCGGAGTCGTGATCATGGTTCCGATCAGCGTG
>JBDQII010000528.1:0-2565 GCA_040264395.1 Verrucomicrobiota bacterium | reverse complement strand
GCGTTATCTGAGGTCACCCTGCACAGGGTGGCCTCTTTTTCATGCAAGACCAATGCTATCTGAGAGATCAAGCCTCAGCACTGTCACGAATGTGAATGTAGGCATGGACGTGCGGTTCTCCACGGAAAAACATCAAGGAAGATGGGCCTTCGATTTGCCAGACATCCCATACACCGTCATTACCCAGGTCCTGATTTTTGAAGAAAGCCATGTGGAGATGATCCATTCCGGCTTGTTCGATCAGTTTCAGGGCCTCATCAGCATCCTGTTTACGAAAGGGCGCCAATACATCACCAAGCACCTGCCTCACGAGACCTCGTTGATCCTTGAACAATTCCGTCATTGGAATACCCGGAAGGCCCGCGGTCTTACCTGTGAGCTTTACCGTACTGGTGCCCTCTTCCCTTCGCGCATTTCCAAGCAAGGCCATTGCACGTTGTTTACCATCCAGCATCTGAAAAACCTCGTTGGCTCGCTTGGCTTGATACCAGTAAGCATTACCCGGATGATTCGAGGGCTCCTTGTCCTTGTTGCCTGCCTGATGGCCATAAAAGATAGGTCCGCCAAAGGCGGCACCTGCCACCGAGTTGCCGTCACAACGGCGGGTCACGTGGCGCCCCGTCAGGACGAACTCAAATTTGCCTTTGCCGGGTTCGCCAAACAGGGCAATCGAAGTATCCTCAAGCCCTTCTTCATCTGAATCCCAGGCCACCTGCTCGAAGATTTGATCTGCATATTCCTCACTATGAATCCCCATGAAGATTTCCCTGATCATCGCCTGCTGGTCAGCATTAAAATCCTCCCCGACGCGTGCTTTGGTGATGAACCAGTTATTGACAACCTTGGACCTGAGGGGGTGATCAAACGGAAAGCAAATCTTCTTTTTCTGTGTCGCATCAAGACTGCGATACAAGGTCGCTACGAGCGTCTCCGATGCATCAGCTCGAGCAACTTCTGCTGCCGTAACTTTTGCGTCCAGGAGAGGAAGTGAAGAAGCAGCTGCCAATCCCACGGCATGGGTCGTTGATTTGAGAAAACGGCGTCGATTCATTGCAGAAGCACAGCAAGTCTCCGCAATTCTGTGTAAGTTTTGGGGATCCATGAAGAAATTAGATACAGCATTTATGGGGAATAACGACTAAAAAATCATGTTTTTACTCTGCATGGAAAAACAAAAACTATACTGAATCATGACTCTTCGCACGTGAGACAGGACCTTTCAAAGGCAGGGATTACTAATTAGATGAAAAAAATTGAAACTTAAAAAGGAATCTAAGACTATGGTAAATATACATGATGAAAAAAATATTAACTCAATTCACTCTTTTGATGTCCTTATCCCTTCTGCTGGTCGGTTGCGGGAAAAACGACAAGGAAACAAGCGTCCCCACTCCTCCTCCGGCCCCGCCGAGCATTGATTTGTTGACTGCTGCAGTGGAGGGAGATCTGAATACTGTCAATCAGCACATTGCCGCTGGTACGGATTTGAACCAGAAAGACCTGAAGCCGACTGGCAAAGGGGATAATGCTTTGGGTTTGGCTGCTTTGTTCGGTCATACCAGCGTGTCGAAAGCCTTGATAGATGCCGGTGCCGATTTAAACGGAAAGAACAACGATGGTTCAACACCTCTTCACATGGCGGCTTTTCTATGCCGGACGGAAGTTGTCCAGATGCTGCTTGAAAAAGGAGCCGACCGCAGCATCAAGAACAACACCGGAGCCACAGCACTTGAATCCGTTCAGGCTCCATGGATTGCAGTGAAAGGAATTTACGATTTGCTGAACGCATTTTTGTTTACCCCCATGCAAATCCCTCTTGACTACGATCGAATCCAGAAAACACGTCCCAGGATAGTTCAACTTCTTCAGCAATAGAGTGTCCGGCTCATGATAGGGTTTTTAATGGTGCCTTTGTCATTTGAACCATCAAAAATCACCCAGAAGCCAGATCTCTTTTTCAGTCAGGATGAAGAATGATGCCATGCCCTGAATGTATCTTTTGCCTTTCCATGCGAGGGCGGACGAGATTTGAACTGTGTGAACGTTTACCAGTTGCCAACAGTGCGGTGTTAGGCGCTACACCTGCCTTCTTGTCTATCAATAACGCCAAGACAACTGCAACCTAAGAACAAACAAGCCTGACTTCACCTTCGCCAAAAGCGTGCGATAGCGAAAGAGAAAGCTCCCTCTTTAAATGATCTTGAGCGTGTCATGCATGGGAAAGTCATTGACTGGAAGCTTGGAGCGAACGGGTAAACATCCAGTTATCTTCATCTGACGATTCAGCATTGAACCTGTAACCCATCCCCTGAAAATCCTTGAGGCCCTCTGGAGAGCTTATTTGATTGCGAATAATGTAATCCGACATACACCCTCTGGCCTTCTTGGCATGAAAGCTGATGATCTTAAAAAGGCCGTTCTTTTCATCCTTGAAAATGGGAGTGATGACACGTGCTTCGAGATCTCTTCGATCGAGTGCCTGAAAATAGTCCTGGGAGGCAAGATTGATCAGCACATTTTCTCCAGACGACTTGATGGCCTCACGCATGGCATTACCCAATACTG
>JBDQII010000527.1:0-2575 GCA_040264395.1 Verrucomicrobiota bacterium | reverse complement strand
GGACTTTCATACTGGTTGAAATCCATGGCCGTATCGCATGCAGTTGCGAGAAAAAATGGTGTAGATGTGTCAAACGAACACAAACGTTTGTATCTTTTTCTGGAAAACTAATTATCAGGAGCGATTTCCCAGAGCAAGCAATTGAGTGTTCGTGAACTCATTTTGCCTACCTGGCTCTTTCCAGTTAAGGAAGGTGAGATGCACGATCTGAAACATTGCTGTGTGATCCGAACCATTCACATTGCCCACCCAGACCGTGCAGGTGCGGTCAGAGTAATGCAACGTTTGTTAAAAAATCCATCACACCTTGATTGCAGAGCCTTGCTTTCAGATTTGCGAAATCCAAGAGCGCATGGCCGCCCACATTGCAGGACTGCACTCATGCTCCATTGCAGGAATGACGTCCGATCGAAACCGATCTTTTTGACCATACATATCATAAACCTTGGAAACGCATTTCCCTACGGTTGTGACACCTGCTGCAGGTGAAAGCAAATCATCGGCTCCGTTCAAACAAAGTAGAGGTCTGGGTGCAGACAACGCCATGATGGATTCCAGATCGCAGTATTCCAGCAGTCCCGGCACATAAAAATACATTCCATGAAGCCGCAATGCTCGGGCATGCATCAAGTCACGATATCTCACCATACACGCCATCGCTACGCCACATGCCAGGGACTCTTCCAATGCCATTAACCATTGAGTACGCGTGGCTCCCATGCTGAGTCCGGCAGCAGCAATCCGCTTGGAGTCGACCTCGGGTCGTTGCTGGAGGTAGCGCAAGGCAAGTCGATCATCCCAAAGCATCCGCCCCCAAAGTGAGCTTCCTTGCCAGAGAAAATGTTTGAACAGACTGTGTTCACCTTCCTGGTCGTGGTCACCACAGGACTCCAGGTCCTGACCATTGCGCTCACCAAAGCCGTAAGCATCAATACACAAGATGGACAATCCCATTTCCAGAAAACATTGAACAGGTGATTGAGGGGTATGTTTTTGTTCAAATAACTCCTGTTTCCCCAAAGAGTATTCGCCTCCATGCCAATGACACCATAAGACTGCAGGCCCGGGTCCCTTGAGGTTTCGCGGTGTCGCAAACCAGGCAGGTATCCCTGGATTGTTGCCGCTGTGCAGACGTAATTTCTCAATCACTCCGCATGTATGGTTCCGCTTCTCAATGGTTTCACTTTGAACTTCGGAGGGTAGCGCGGGTAGATGCCCGAGTCGTTGATGCAATCCTCTCCGTAACTCCTCACGCTGAAATTGCCAATGATCGAGATCCGATGTTACCGCTTCAAAGTCGATAATCGGAGGAGTCATGGTGCAACCTGTTCACCAAGAGCCTCTTTGAGTGGATTTGCATTTCGAGAGCAAAACCCCATGTGAGAGTGCGGTCGCCAGCCTTCGGCAGATTCAAAAACTCCCGATTGCTGCCCCACCCTCTTCGCCATGAATTCCATGTTATGCAAATAGGAATCCATTCCCTGAGATTGATCCAGCCATTGTTTTTGACTGGTATGGGCAGCCAATGCGGCTCGTTTACTATCCATCAAATCAGTGACATCAACGAACATGTCCGCTTGAACTTCACTACCAAAAGGATCACAGAGTTCGTGCGGCATCGCGTGGTAAAGTGTCACTGAATTGTGCACAGGCTTTCGGGGAGGAGTGGTTTTGAAATTTGGCATTCCTCGCGAAAAAGCAGCGCTCACTGCAAGACGGCAGGCATTGCTGTGATCTTCCATGTAATCCACCGGTGAGTGAATCAATAGAATATCCGGAGCCACCTCACGAATCACCGATGCCAGTTGGCGCAGCAAGGGTTCTTCATAAAAAATCTCAAGGTCGTTCACCATGGGGGGATGCCAGACAGCTCCCAATAATTTTGCTGCTTGCTGGGCCTCGTCTGTGCGTATCCTTGATGTCGTGAGCGCGTCATGCTCCATGCCACCGCAACAACCATTGGCTATATTCATATAATGCAGTTCCCAGCCTTCTTTTCCCAAGCGCATCAGCGTACCTGACATCATGAATTCAATGTCATCAGGGTGAGCAGCAATCGCCATGGCTACCTTGGCATCGGTTTTGGATACTGAATCCCGTTGCATGATGCTTTCCAGATGCGGCCCGTGACGCCCTTCAACTCACTTTGATGGTACGCCCTCCTGATTTAGCAGATCGATCTGCTGCGAATAAGATTTCGTGCGTGCGCAATGCATCACTGATATGAGTCAGCGGCATGGGTTTATTTTTCTTCAATGCTGAAAAGAATGCTTCGAATTGACTTTGATAAGGGTGGTCAGAAACGTCACCGCTATCGAGCATTTTCATGGAAAGCTCACTCCAACGTGTTTTATCGAGACCTCCTAATTTTGAACTGTGAAGTTTATTGTCCAACAAACTTCCCTCGCTGCCTACCAGGTGGGTGTGAAAATAATAAGGCTGAATACAGTCAATCACCGAAGCCACTTTACCCACGCGTCCATCTTTGAATTTGAGCAAAGTAACACTCGTCGTCTCATATTCATAAGCCTTGAAATCCTTGCTTGATGAACCCGTCGAAAGACTGGTCACGGAT
>JBDQII010000526.1:0-2585 GCA_040264395.1 Verrucomicrobiota bacterium | reverse complement strand
TTGGAGAACGTGGCACCGAAGGTAAAATAGCAGCTGCCAAATATGCGAGGGAAAACAAAATCCCCTATCTGGGACTTTGCCTTGGGATGCAGATCGCCACCATCGAATTTGCCCGCAATGTACTTCACCTAGGAGAAGCCAACTCTATGGAATTCGATAACGAGACACCGGACCCGGTCATATGGCTGATGGAGGAGCAAAAAGAAGTGAACAAGAAAGGTGGCACCATGAGGCTGGGGGCACAGGACTGCCATATCAAGGAAAACACCTTGGCCGCGCGTTTATACGAAAGCTTATTGATCCAAGAACGCCACCGTCACCGTTTTGAATTCAACAGCACCTACAGAAAGCAATTCGAACAGGCTGGATTGGTCATCAGCGGCACGACATCTGGTGAAGACCCTTTGGTGGAAATGATCGAAATCACCAGTCATCCATTTTATATTGCATGCCAATTCCATCCGGAATTCCAAAGTAAACCCAACTGTTCGCATCCATTGTTCAAAGGGTTTATCGAAGCATGCATGAATGAACCACAAAGGTTCGTACCAACCTGAAAGAACCTGAGACGCCTTGAATCAACGCAATTTTGGTCATGAAAGTTTGACAACCAGTAAGCAGAGAGTTCGTTTTGAATATTTAAAATGACGTATTCAGTTTTGATCACCGCAGCAGCCATTGTTCTGGCTTCGATCTCCTTGGGACTTTTTATTGTTTCAAGGGATTGACTGACACATCACCCATTTTTACAGACTACCCAACAGGGGATGAATTATCGAGATACACTGGAGTATCTGTATCGGCTCCGACTCTTCGGGACGAAACTAGGTCTCGAAAATATGGAGCACCTGACGGTCGCGCTTGGGAATCCGCAGAACCGGCTCAAATTCATCCACGTTGCCGGGACCAATGGTAAGGGATCCGTTTGTGCCTACCTGAACAGCATCTACAAAAAATCCGGTTACAAGGTTGGCATGTTTACATCTCCCCATCTGGTGAGATTCGGAGAACGCATTCAGGTCAACGGAAAACCGATCGTCGACGAACATCTCATCAAACTCGTAGCCAAAGTTCGCAGCGCGCTTCCAGAACTACCAGATCAAATATCTCCTACCTTTTTTGAATTCCTGACAGGCATGGCTCTCAAGTATTTTGCGGATGAACGTTGCGACATAGTCATCTGGGAAACAGGTATGGGCGGGCGCATGGATGCCACAAACATTGTTACACCAGAATGCTCTATTATCACTAACGTTTCACTCGACCATCAAGCATGGCTGGGGGACACCATTGAAGAGATTGCTCACGAAAAAGCAGGTATCATTAAACCTCATAAACCAGTCATCACGGCAGCATCACAATCAAAAGTTCTAGAAAAAATCAAAAAAAAGTCAAAGCAATGCAGCGCTCCCCTGCTTGAAATCAGCGACGAATTATTGCCAGATGATTTGGTTCCTGGTTTAAGCGGCCCTCATCAAGAACGCAATGCAATGGCCGCAATCAAAGCCGTTGAAAAACTGGCAAGGGATCTGCCCGTTTCTATGCACAATATTTTTGAAGGAATAAAGCATACAAAATTACCGGGTCGCTTTCAAAAACTCCAATGGGAAAGCCGGGAGGTTTTTCTCGATGTTGCTCACAATCTGGCTGGATACGATGCTCTGGCTGCAAATTGCCACTCGGCATTCAAGGGCAATCCCTGCGATTTGATTTTTGCTTCTCTGGTTGACAAACCATGGCGCGAGGGAATTGAACTCTTGTTGCCTTACTGCAAGTCGGTTCATTGTGTCCCGGCAAAAAGTCAAAGAGCTGTCTCGCCTCAGGATTTGAAAACCTACCTGAAACAAAGCAAGCAGCCGAGTATTAATGCTCAGATTGAGGCATATGACCGACTGGATGATTGCCTTCACCTGTTAAATGAACCTTCAAAAAATCCCGTATTGGTTACGGGATCTTTTTATCTCGTAGGAAATGCCCTCTCGATCATCCAAGACAATGACCACAATGAAACATCCTTGAATGAATGGGGCGCTCGACTTTGAGCCCGTGGCAGAACAGCAGCACTGGATTAGCTGTTATTCACAAACAACAGATGAACTACCCCATACAAATACTGCCAGAGCACACTACTGGAGTGAACTGTTCGGTCACTTTTCGTAAAGCAAACAATTTGATGCAGAAGAAAAACTCAACGTCGGGACAACTCATTCCGCAATGCAATAAAGATGATCGTGACTGCGAATGTAAAGCGCATTTCCGGAAACCGCCGGAGAGGAATCAATCTCACCGTCGAGTTCATTCACGCTCAATACGTTGAGTTCGTCTGCATTTTCAATGACCGTTGTTTTTCCATTACGGCCAGCAAGGTAAACACGATCGGAAACACCCACCGGCGAAGCGTAAAAACCGGAAGAGCCACTCAATCGCTCCTGTGCATAATGAAGCTCTCCTGATTGAGGGTTCAAACAGGTAATGACCGCGTTATTGCCCTGAGTAAACCAAAGACGCCCATCGTAAAGAAGAGGAGAGGGAACATAAGGCGTCCCGCGAGTCACTTTCCATTGAATAGATTCAGACCCTGTCAG
>JBDQII010000525.1:0-2589 GCA_040264395.1 Verrucomicrobiota bacterium | reverse complement strand
TCGAATCAAGATCACGTCTTTGTCAGACATCCCGGCACGGTTCAGAGTATCTTCAACACCATCAAGGAGCCCCTGGACGAATACATCATTGTATTTCGAAGCAATGACTGCAATAGGTAGGTTGCAGCGAGAAAAATCACTAATTTTAATTTCTTTGAGCATATGAATAGTATCTTACCGTATCAGGCATTCACCAAAGATCGCTGTTGATCCTTTGTCTCTGCTGTGCCGGTTCATCCAGAAAAAGCTGATCGATTAAAAATGCAGCCAGACAATAGTGCGGATAATTGGACAAAAAGGATCTGGATACCATGGATTTGAAACCTGAAAATCATGATCAGAGTAAATGTCCCATTTTGGATTTTTTTGTTTCAAGATAGCGTTCATTATGTGGATTTGGCTCAACAGAAATGGGTAACTGCTCGACAACTTTCAGACCGTAGCCCTCCAAACCAACGATTTTCTTGGGATTATTGGTTAGCAATCGTATTGTTTCCAAACCGAGATCCACCAGGATTTGGGCTCCTATGCCATATTCCCTCAAATCCATGCCAAATCCCAGCTTGAGATTGGCTTCCACAGTGTCCAAGCCGCTTTCCTGAAGCTTGTAAGCTTTGATCTTGGGTGCCAAACCTATCCCCCTACCCTCCTGACGCATGTAAAGAATCACACCGGCACCCTCGGCATCAATCTGCCGCATAGCATCTTGAAGTTGAGGTCCGCAATCACAGCGTCTGGAACCGAAAACATCACCCGTCAGACACTCACTGTGAACGCGCACGAGCACGTTCTTCTGGTTGGCAACATCCCCTTTCACCAAAGCCACATGGTGTTGTTGATCCGTTTTGGATTGATAGAGATGTAATTCAAACTCACCAAAATCGGTTGGCATTTTTATGACCTCCTGCAGCTCTACAAGCTTCTCACGTAGACGTCGGTGTTCGATGAGTCCCGCAATGCTGCAAATGCGCAAATCATGCTTTTTTGCAAATGTAAGTAATTGAGGCAGGCGTGCCATGGTTCCATCATCGTTCATGATTTCACATATCATGGCGATGGGACGGCAACCCGCCATGGTGGCAAGGTCGACGGCGGCTTCAGTGTGACCAGCACGTTGAAGGACTCCGCCTGATTTGGCTCTCAAGGGAAAAATATGTCCAGGTTGCGCCAAATCGGATGGAACGCTTGTCGGTTCCGACATTACTTGAACAGTGCGTGCCCGATCTGCTCCGCTTATGCCTGTCGTAATTCCTTTGGCCGCATCCACGCTCACTTGAAAATCAGTTCGAAATGAATCACGGTTGTCAGGGACCATTTCAGAAATACCCAGTTGCCTTAATCTGGATTCAGTTGTAGGAACGCATATCAGACCGCCACCAAGTCGAGCCATGAACGTGACCGCTTCGGCGGTGACCCACTGACCCGCCATAACAAGATCCCCTTCGTTTTCCCTGTTTTCATCATCCACCACAATGACCATTTCACCGCGTTTAATGGCCTCAAGGATGTCATCAATCGTGTCAAATTCAGGTATTTCTATATTTGGTTTTTTATCGGACATTGTTTATCTATTTGAGTAGCATAACACGAATTTAATTTACGCTGTTAAACCGAGGTCGCAAACAACAATTTTAAAAGGCTTGGTGGGTTAACATTCGATCAAGCATCTCTATCTGCTTTACAGATTTGCTGCAGAACCAAATGACATTGGTCTTGAGTGGCATGCTTCGCACAATCCGTCCAAATGACATGGTGACTTGCATTCATTTTACGAGGCATCGACCATTGTGAGGCAATCCTGGATTCTATGTGTTCCTGATTCCAACCGCGCTTTTTAAGTCGAATCTTCTGGGTCAAGGAGGAGCAAGCCATGCATATGACTTTGTCAAATGCTGATTGAGCATCCGTTTCAAATAAAAGTGGAATAACGACCACGCATACCTTGTGTCCCGTTTCCCTCAATTGGCATACATCTTGACTCCATTGCTGCCTGATCATCGGATGCATCAATTGATTCAACCATTTCCTGGAGGCTGCATCAGTAAATATGAGGGAGGCAAGTTTTCCTCGATCAAGGGATCCATCTGGAGAGAAAAAGGAGTCTCCAAAATGTTCCTTCACAGCAGCCCAGGCTCCTTGCTCCGGCTCCAGGAGCTGCCGTGCGATGATATCTGTATCGATGAGCGGAAGTGCCTGTTGAATGAATAATTCACTCACAAAGGACTTTCCCGCCCCAATCCCTCCCGTTAGGCCAATTAAAATCATGTCAGAAAAGAAAAAGGGACCGTTTCGAAACGGTCCCTTGTAAATTCCAGTTAGCGGAAAAGTTTATTCAGCGACAGCACGGAAAAAAGTTTGGGAACGTCCAGAGGCAGTTGCGTTACGAATGGTAATTTTACCACTGGAGTCAGTGATCGCCTGAAAGGCTTTTTCCCATGTTTCGAGCCCCTTGGATGTTTGAACGGTATAGGAAGTATTCGGGTTGCCCTGAATTTCGATATCCAATTGTCCATTGTTCGTTGGTATTACCGCCACGGAGGCGGGCATTTGAGAGTCGGTCGCATCAAGTAACGGAAGATCGATATTATC
>JBDQII010000524.1:0-2596 GCA_040264395.1 Verrucomicrobiota bacterium | reverse complement strand
TGTAAAGATTGCTGCTTTCCGATGGATCCTGATTCAAATGATAAAGCTGACATTTTGGACCTCCCTCGGATGCTTTGATTCTGGATGGCTTACTAAAGCCACCTGAACCCAGACCCTGAATGAGTTTCCATGGCCCTTTGCGGATGGTCAGGGTACCGTTGCCCGAAGGAACCACAAGATGATCTCGAACCGAAACAGCTTCCGGCTGTTTGCCGGTGAGCACATCAAAGAAGCTTACACCATCAGGAGCAGCCCCCTCAGGTAATGCGTGACCAATCATGGCAGCTGCGGTGGGAAGTATATCCGTGAAACTGATGGTCTGTTGACTCACCGAGCCTCCTCGAATCCGGCCCGGCCATCGTACGATAAACGGCATCCGGTGCCCCGCTTCCCAGGCATCCGCCTTCATCCCCCTCAGCCCTCCAGAAGAATCATGATCAAATCGTTCAACATCATGTTCATACCAGACAGGTCCGTTGTCAGAGCTAAGAATCACCAAAGTGTCCTCCCGCATTCCTGCAAGCTCCAAAGCGTTGAGAACACGCC
Source organism: Verrucomicrobiota bacterium (assembly GCA_040264395.1). Taxonomy (GTDB): domain Bacteria; phylum Verrucomicrobiota; class Verrucomicrobiia; order Limisphaerales; family AAA164-E04; genus AAA164-E04. The sequence goes on along the minus strand of JBDQII010000524.1, from coordinate 2,050 downwards.
CTATCATGGCATCGACCATCAGAGTGAAGTCGCCGGACATCCCCGCACCTCTCTTCCCGTTGACGGATTCATCGGGACGCCAGGGCGTCGGAGGGGCCGGGTAGGCCAGATACAGGAAAAGAGACTCTTGCGATTGACTTGAGGCATGGTTTTCAATCACCTGAATGGCTTCATTGGTGAATCTTGGTAAAACATCTTTCAGCTGCAGATCGGGTGAAATCCCTCCTTTTCGCCAGAAAGCACCCTGGATGGGAGACCATCCCTCGCTGTTATTAGCCTCTATTTCAAGTGTGGGAGGCATCAGGGCCTGATTATTCCGAATGTAGAAATAGGGTGGGATATCGGTTGATGCGCGGATACCAAAAAAGCTGTCAAACCCTCGATCCACCGGACCTCCAGGCAAAGGTTTTTCATATCCGTCTTCATCAAATCCCAGGTGCCATTTACCTACCATGGAAGTGGTGTATCCTCTGGACTTGAGAAAAGATGGAAGCGTTACTCTGTCCTCATCGATGGTGGCTCGTCTGGACCAAGTGTTCGGCCTTGCACGAAAGGGGTATTGTCCGGTCATGAGCCCGTAGCGAGAGACGTGGCAAAGAGGACCGGCGGCGTGCGCATCCGTAAATCGCATCCCTTCATCAGCCAGCCGATTCATGTTGGGGGTAGGTATTTTGGATTCCCTGTTATAGGAGCGCAAATCACCATAGCCCATATCATCCACAAGGATCAGTAAAATATTGGGAGGCTCACTCGCACTGACGATTGTGCAAAAACAGAAAAGGACATACACCATTCGCCGCGACAATGAATTCAAACAGGAGGTCAGCATGGTTGGAAATTAGCGGTACAGCCTGCAAATTGAAAGCAGGGATTTTAAAGAGTAAGGCGTGTTATGATTATCTCAGAGATCGATCAGCCGGTTGTCCAGAGTGAGTACCTGGATTTTACTGGTCAATGTCGGGCTCACGTTAGCAGAGTCATGCATCAAGATCCATGCACGGATGTTTCTCGATTCCATTTCTGTCAAAAGTTGCTCAGGGAAGTTGGGTTCCAGACGCGGTTCCAGAATAAGTGTTTCAATAAAATTGTGGTGCCCTGGAAAATAGGTCTGAGAAAACGTCGAATGAAGTTCAAACGGATCCAGATCCTTGGCGGCAATATTTGTTCCACCCCACCCCTGCAAGACCATGGTCTTTAAAATCCAGGGAGTTTCACCGCGAAATTTATAGGTACCGATGAAAAATTGACTGGAAATCGATACCCCTTCTTCGGCGCCTCTCACTCTTCGCTTCCAGGTCAAATGAGGAAAACCAAGCTTCGTATCGGCAGGATCAATATCGGCTAGTTTTACAGAGTCCTCATTGATCATGGTGACTCGATTACGCCATAAATCCAACTCTGGACGTCGAGTTGCATAGTGTGCCGTCAATTCAATCTCGGCATCGGACAGATCCAGAAAAGGTGAGGGCCGCTGGTCCAGTCGATAAAGAAAATCAAACTCAAGTCGGTAATCAACCCGATCCTGATCTTCCCCCCAATACCAATCCGCAATCAAGGATTTGCTGTTCACACGAACCTCGGCTCCAGGCAATGCATTTAGATTACCTTCAAAGCGCATCTTTTTGTGATCGTGAAGAAACTCAAGATCCACATTCAAGAGGTCAACTGGGTTTTGAGGTAAATCCTCGCCAATGATCCCCCAACTTTGAAAACGCCAGATGGACTTCAATCGATGCCGCGCCATCATGTCACCAAACTCTCCCTGCACCACTTCAAATGCGTCCACATTACTGAAGGTAACGGGAGGCAGCTGCCCAGTGACAGGAGCCACGGGAAGCTCACGAATCTGTTTGATGACGAATGATCCAGGTGAAATGTATTTGTATTCAAAATCCAACCATACTTCGGTTTTATCCACGAAAAATTCCAGATACGAACCACTTGCCTGGCGGAGCAATTCGGTCAATAAAGTGTAGCCCTCCGGCCAATTCAATACCGTGGCGCCCAGTTGAACCAATCCACTTGCTTGCACCATTTCATGGGTGATGTC
>JBDQII010000523.1:0-2601 GCA_040264395.1 Verrucomicrobiota bacterium | reverse complement strand
TAGCCATTCTGATCCGTTTGAGTCTCGTGCACCTTACCATCCACATTCACCCTCACAAAAGCTGCAGGCACAGGTGTTTGGCCTTTCCCAAACAAAGTCACCCTGCCATTCAATGTGCGGTCACTGGAATCACTGGAAACCATAAAACTTCGCTCCACATCCTCAGCTGACTCATGATTGGGACCACCACCCTGCGAGGCCCTCACCACTACGCCACCACCCCCTGTTAAAGTTACGGTGCTACCCGACAAAGTGGCCGCTCCAGAAACCACACTGAAACTCAATGGTAATCCTGAACTCGCGCTGCCGGTCAATTCAAAGGGAGGGTCTCCAGAGGTCCGATCGGTGATGACAGGGAAGAAAATCGTCTGTTGGGCTTTAGAAACGATAAACGTCTGTTCAACATCATCGGCCGGTGGATAGGTCGCATCTCCTGCTTGACTTGCTCGCAGAGTCACAGTTCCAGCGCCTGTCAACGTCATGGTATCACCCGAGAGGGTGGCAGGCCCGGACAGGAGACTGAATACTACCGGCAAACCTGAGCTGGCAGAGGCGCTGAGGGTGAAAGGTAGATCACCGAAGGTTTTTTCAGTGATTTGTGGAAAAGTGATGATGTGGCCGAAAGTCAAAGTCACAAGACCCTTTACCTCAATACCGTAATCGTCTGTCACGGTGTAGATGAATGAGTCTGAATCACCCCCACTGTCAGGACGTGTGTAAGCAATGACCTCCCCGTCATAGGCAATGGTTCCTCCGTTCTCACTAAAGGCAGGTATATGAACCAGGTGAAAGGCATTTTTTTCTGGATCGATATCATTCCCAAGCAAGTTATCAGTCCTTAGGTTCAACGACTGGCCCACAGTCATCATGATCCCCAAACTATCCGCAACCGCTTCCGGTGGTTCGTTGAGTCCACCTGCATAACCAGATTGCATTGAAACAACTCCACCACCGCTGTGAAGGCCACCGAATCCACCTTGGGAAACATCCATGGTGTAGGAACCACCGCGTATGCGTCCGCCACCATTGTCCAGGCTCGTCTGCAACAAGGAAGGTTTCAAAGCCTGCACCCAGATCAGACTCAGCGCCATCAGAAGGCAAGTCACCTGAATTCTGAATATTGAGCTCGAAAACATCATGTCTGTCGCACTTTTCACGGTGTGTCGGAAGTCGGAATACTTGCAACTTTCGTTTCGTTGTCTGGCCAGGATTGCTGATTGATCACTTCGCCATCTTGCATGCTGGCCTGAGCTTTCAAATAACCACTGGGATAGAATGCACGCGAAGACCCGTGAGCTTTTCCTGCACGGAGTTCAATCTGCTCGACCAGCGTACCCGTCTCGTCCCAACGCTGGAAGGTGCCATCCAGTTGACCTTCCACCACTGTGGCCTCTGACATTTTAATGCCAGATTCAAACCATTTGGTGCGCAAGCCATGGGAAGCATTTTCCTCAAAATGCTCCCTTACCTGCAGTTGGCCGTTGGAGTGGTAACCATCCGAAACACCGTGCAACAAGCCCTCTTGAACCTGAGAGCGGGATTTCAATATGCCATCCTTGTAGGATTCAATCATGAAGCCGGTGAAAGGTTCCGTTCCCAACTCCTGAAAAAGGAGACCATCTCGTGAAGTGAGTTCGGAGCGGAGAACCTCAGGCAATGAAGTCTTTTCCCGACCTAACCATGCCCAGACCATGACAAGAATCAAGGCAACCACCATTCCTCCCACGCATTTGGGAAAGTGATTGTTGTGAACTGATTCTGAGGGTGCTTCCATGTTATTGATCCACTAAAACAATCAGGGAGACCAAGGTGATCACAAAAATCCGCGTCCTTCCTTACCCTTCAAGCCAAATGTTAGCGACGCCCTCCACTGAATATGAAAACAACATTGTCTGAGCTTTTATGAAACCATGATACGATCATACTCATTAGGCCTTATTGAACCAACAACTTGAAGAAGCGCTGCGCAACTGCCTCTCCAGTTGGAACAACTTCCACCCGCATTTCACGCACGTCTTCTGCGTAATAAGCATCGAAGCCTGATGCATCAGCAGATTCATTTTCCAATCGAAAGGAAACGGATGTCCATTCCTCCATGTCGGGCGATCCCATCATCGTGTAGGTACGGCCTTTGATTGCCAGGAACTCCAGCAACGGCCCCGAGCTGCCTGAACCGAAGATTTTAAGTTCAAAACCATCCTCTTTATCAAAGGCATAATTCCCCGAGATATATTCATCCAGATTGCTCAGGCCATCACCGTCAAAATCATCCCCGGGCTGGATACCACCCAGATCACCTCCACTCTTTGCGAGCAAGGCCCGCTCCCAGGCATCTGGCAATCCATCACCATCGGCATCTTCACCCAGAGTCAAGTCCAAGCGTGTGGTTTCACTGGGGTGTCCGAGTTGAGAAAAATCACCACGCATTTCAATCGGCAAATAAACCATTCCATCAACAAGCACCCAGATCTTGAAAGGTGCAGCGGGATGCAAGGCAGTGGGCTTGTAGAGATCCTGAGTGATCCCCGAATCAAGCGGCACTTCAAGTTCATAATTCAGCCCCGGTTTGAACCCCGGACTGATCTGCGACCGTATACGAAC
>JBDQII010000522.1:0-2603 GCA_040264395.1 Verrucomicrobiota bacterium | reverse complement strand
GGATGTGACCCGATCTATCGCGATTACATTGGTGTGCTCATCAATAATGAAATGTGGCGTGATTCACTGGCCGCCATTCCTTATGGGCGAAGGTTGCTGCTTCTCCCTAAATGTCTCCGGGTTGAAAGCAAATGCCCGGCTCCATTTGATGAGTTTGGTTTGCTGTGCAAGCAATGCGGTCTGTGCTCCATTCAGGATCTTCAAAACGAGGCTGAGCGTCTCGGATATGCCGTATTGGTGGCTGAAGGTTCAGCCATCGTCATGTCCTTGATCCAGACGGGTAAAATTGAGGCAATTGTGGGTGTCAGTTGTCTCAGCGTACTCGAGCGAGCCTTCCCTTACATGGAAGCAGCCGCTGTTCCCGGCGTTGCTGTTCCACTGCTTCAGGATGATTGCATCGACACGACCGTCGATTTGGATTGGATCTGGGATTATATTCACTTAACCAGTGAGGACAGGAGTCTTCGCCTGGATCTCGTAGGTTTACGCGAGGAAGTTGATTTTTGTTTTACGCCTGCCTCATTGGATTTGATCATGGGGGCTGGAAGAGGGGAGACGGAGCAGCTTGGGAGAGAATGGCTCATGCGGGCCGGTAAACGATGGCGCCCCTTTCTGGCTGCATCAGTCGTTCATTCCATGACCGATACGAAAGACGAAAGCTTGTCTGAGGATCTCAAGAAAATCTGTGTGGCCGTTGAATGTTTCCACAAAGCTTCATTGATTCATGATGATATTGAAGACAATGACGATAAGCGTTACGGCGAACAGACACTCCATGCATCCCACGGAATTCCGCTTGCACTGAATGTAGGAGATTTACTCATTGGTGAAGGTTATCGGCTGATTGCTGACACCCGCCTATCTCCGGAACAAAAAAATCTCATGCTTCAAATCGCTTCCGAAGGTCACCGGCAACTTTGTCGAGGCCAGGGAGCAGAACTCAGCTGGATGCGATCACCGGTGCCAATGAAAGCCGTTGAAGTGCTGGATATTTTTCGAAGTAAAACGGCGCCTGCATTTGAAGTTGCGCTTCAGATGGGAGCTGTTTTCGCAGGCGTGGATGTGCATGCAGAAGTCAAGGATACTATACGCGCTTACAGTGAAGCATTGGGAATCGCTTATCAGATCAGGGATGACCTCTCCGATCACGGTGAGGGAGGAGATACAAACGATCTTGAACAGGTGAGACCCAATCTTCCGATGGCGATCGCCTACGAGAAGTCCAGGGATGAGTCAAAAGAAATGTTGGAAACAGCCTGGAAACGTGAACTGAACGGCACAGTTTCCCACAAGGATATTGAATCTCTATGCAAAGATTTAAAAGCGATTGATCGATCCGAAAAACTGCTGGAGGCCTACAAGGAACAAGCCATTCGATCCATTGCAGAGTTGGATAATCCAAGTCTCAAGGGATTGTTGCGTCGTTTAATCGGGAAGATCTTCAATGATACCGAAATCAAGGGCTGGTGTGGTGAGGTGGTGGAGGATCAGCTCCACGCTCCGCAAGCCTGATTGAATTCTTCAATGAGCACCTCAAGATTTATTTGCCTCTCTGCATTTCGATCTTCATTTTTCTTGGCCATTTCATTTCGTCTGCTTTTGATCATCTCTGCAGATGATGTAAAACACAGCGTTGACGATCTCAAGGATACGAATTTTTTTACTCAAATCGAGGACTCAAATGCTCCATTACGATTTTCAAGATTATTTCCTGACTCCTTGCGGTTCGATAAGCCGGTATGGATGTCTCAACTGCCAAGCACCCGAGACCAATTCGTTGTTCTTGAGCATCGCACAGGCAAGGCATTCAGGTTGTTTCTAAATCCGGACGGCACATATAATAAAGAATCCTTTGGAGATTACAGTGACTCCGTGAGTGATGGCCCATGGGAAGGGTTGATGTGCCTGGCATTTCACCCTGAATTTACCCGAAACCGGCGATATTTCCTGAAACATGAAACCATTCGAAAGGGTCAGCGCTGGACGGTTCTGGTAGAGCGTTTAGCTCATGCGGATCAATCATGTGATTCCGGAAAACCTTCCAAAGAACTTCTGGCTATCAAGCAACCTGCAGATAATCACAATGGTGGAACATTGATGTTCGGCCTGGATAACTATCTCTATTTTGCCATGGGCGATGGTGGACCGCAGGAAGATCCAAATGGATACTCACAAAATCTGTCTTCATTGCTTGGTAAAATGTGTCGAATTGATGTAGATCACCCCAGTAATGGACGGCGCTATGGCATCCCACAGGATAACCCGTTTATGAACTCAGCTGACCATGAGGTGCGAAAGGAAATCTGGGCGACTGGACTGCGTGAACCATGGAGGTTTTCCTTTGATCGAGTTACTGGTGATCTTTGGGTTGGAGATGTGGGGCAGGGTAAATACGAAGAGGCTGTAATCGTGAAAAAAGGTGAGAATCATGGCTGGAACGTCTTCGAGAGCTTTGAGCCTTTTTCGAATGAATATCAAGTTGAAGGCAGCGAATTCGCTTGGCCTGTGTTCGTTTACTCACGTCACCTGGGGAATTCAATCACTGGTGGATATGTCTATCGTGGTAACCAGGCTTCTCCTTTCTATGGTGCTTATTTATGTGC
>JBDQII010000521.1:0-2608 GCA_040264395.1 Verrucomicrobiota bacterium | reverse complement strand
TGTTCCAGATTGCCTACATGACAATTACCGCATGTCTGGGAGCCTTGCTCGTTTATCAGATAGGTGGCATGCTAGGTTACGCTTAAAATTCACGATCTTATGGAACAAGACCTCCAATCTGTCCTGGCTCTGGGCATTGTTGCGACGACGGCATTGGCGTTTCTTATACGCTATTTACTGAAGCGACGGTCAGGGGCTTGTTCGGAGGGATGTGGGTGCGATCTCTCCAAGAAAACACCGAACCAAATTCATCGCTGAGGTGCTAATGATTGCTCGTCCGCAAACTCTTGACGGCAATTCCAATCAGCAACGACCAAATCAGCACGGTGATCAAACTTCCAAGATTCAACCAACCTTTTTGAGCCTGCCAGACAATCGCATATCCAAGCGCTCCGGGTAAAAACGCGTAATAGATAAAGGCAGGCAGTGTTTTTCGAATCACGGCGCCCTCTTTTCCCAATAGCCCGACAACAGCCGACGCGGCCACCACATTGTGGACACAGATGATGTTGCCGGCTGCCCCCCCTACCGCCTGAAGCGCAATGATCCACATGGGGTCAACACCTATACGCTGTCCCACACCGAATTGAAAAAGACTGAATGTCATATTACTCACCGTATTGCTGCCCGCAACAAAGGCACCAAAACCTCCTATCAGGGGAGCAAATAATGGCCAGGTACCTCCAGCTAATTGAGCAATGCCTTCAGCAAGAGCATTGGGCATTTTTGCGAACCCAGCCAACCCATCGTGGGAATTCAGAAAAATCTGAACCATAGGTACCGTGAAGATTAAGGCAACCGAGGCTTTGATCACCGTTCCAACAGATCGTCCCCATGCATCTCGATAGCTCTTCCATGTCATTTCATGCAAGAAGAAAGTGGATAGAGAAACGATGATGAAAATCGTGCCGGGAAGGTAAAGAGGTTCAACCGAAGCAGCAATTTGACTTCCAAAAATCTGCGTCCACTCGAGCTTGACAGAACGCAACCAACCAACAATCGGCAAAAATTTCAAACGCGTCAAAACCAATAACAAAGCTACCAGAAGATATGGCAACCATGCTTTCCAAAGAACCATTGGGTTGGTTTCTGATGCAGGTTGATCTTTAATTTCAACCAGCCCCTTCCACTCCGGTTCCCATTTCTCAGGAGCCCCAAAGCCCCAGGGCTTTTCCTTGTCAGGCATCAAGCACCCTCGACGTGCCAAAGTCACCATGATGGCAAGTCCAACGAGCGATCCAAGTAACGAAGGAAATTCGGGGCCCAAGAATCTTGCAACCAGAAAATAAGGCACCGTCATCGCAAAGGAAGAGGCAATGGCAAAGCGCCAACACTTCAAGCCATGACGCAATGATCGGTCTGGACCGAAGAATCGTGTCAACAAGCTGACCATGATCAAAGGAATCAAGGCGCCAGTCACCCCATGCAAGAATGCCACTCGCCATCCGACTTGAAACATTAAAGCATAGGAATCGAAGCTGCCGTCGTCCTGAGCAAATCCCTGAGCTATGGCCCAATCGGCAACGGCGGCATCACCCGTCAAACCCGTTTGCACGCCAACCAGTATCGGGGTCCCCAAAGCGCCGAAAGATACCGGTGTGCTCTGAATGATCATTCCAGCAACAACGGCTGCCATGGCTGGAAATCCAAGACCTACCAGCAAAGGCACGGCAACAGCCGCGGGCGTTCCAAACCCGGCGGACCCTTCAATAAACGAACCGAACAACCATGCAATGATGATAGCCTGTATCCTTCGGTCTGGTGAAATGGAAGTAAAGCCGTCACGAATCGATCGTATTGCCCCACTCTCTTGTAGAGTGTTCAAGAGAAGGATGGCCCCAAAGATGATATACAGCAAACTCAGCGCGACAATCAGTCCTTTGACTGTGGCTGCGGCAACCTGCAGAGCACTGATCTTCCAAACCGCCAAAGCAAGTCCGGCCGCAGTTATATACGAAAGTGGCATCGCTCGACTGGCAGGCCATCGAAGGATGACCAAAAATACCATCACCACCAAAATTGGCAAAAACGAAAGTAAGGCAAGCAGACCTGTCCCCATGATATGGATCTTTCTTTAAGGATATTTTCTGGATCAGGCTCGACGATGAAGGAAAGTCGCAGACGAGGCAATCCAAGAATGAGACACCAAGTCCCACAGGACCGAATCAACATTTGTAAAACTTAGCGTTTTTCGTCACTAGAGCGAAGCGGGCGTAAGAAAAAAACCAACCCATAGCCAGCTCTATTCAGGACATCATCACGTTCGAAAGTGAGTTTTTAAAACGTTTGTAACTGATCAGGAAAAACAACGAAGTTGGAATCATCGCTAAAAAAGAACCCGCCATGAGAACGGCAAATGGGAATCTGAGGCTGCTCCCATACAAACTGCTCAAAGCAAGGGGTAGAGTCTGATGATCTGGACTGTTTAATATCAACATGGGCACCAGATGTTCATTCCAGGCAAGGATAAAATGAATGAGCCCGTAACTTAACAAAGAGGAACCCAACATCGGCAATACCAGCCGATACGTCCGCCACTCTCCTGCACCTTCAATGCGCGCCGCTTCCAGATAGGCGTTAGGGATTAATTTGAATACCTGAGTGAAAT
>JBDQII010000520.1:0-2613 GCA_040264395.1 Verrucomicrobiota bacterium | reverse complement strand
CTTCAAATGGGATATCGATAATCTGTTGGTAATTTATACCTCAGACTCCGATTTCTTTGCAGTCTTGTCCAATTGAACAACCGATTTATTTTTATTCTTTGGATCAAGTTTCTTTTCGTTGCTGTAGTAAGAGGCGTAATAACGATTCTGATAGTAGTAGTAAGAATAATAGTAGGAATCCTTACCTTCGAAATCAATATCGTTAATAACCGTTCCAAGGATATAGACACCCGCGTCCTGAATGCGTTGAACCGTTTTACGAGCATGGTCCCTACGGATCTTGTTAAACTTGCTAACAAACACAATACCATCGGATCGTGAAGCAATCATCAGAGGATCACTGACCGCAGAAACAGGCGGACAATCGATAAAAATACGATCATATTTATCACGAACGGCTTCGAGTAATTCCCCCATGCGCGGAGAGCCCACTAATTCTGAAGGATTGTTGGGGACAGCCCCGCAGCAGATGATGTCCAGGTTTGGCACCTCGGTCTTTTGCGTGATTTCTTCAATATCACTGATCTGATTGGTTAGGTATGAAGAAATACCAATGGGACTCTGCATTTGAAATGCTTTATGCATCGAGGGACGGCGTAAATCAGCATCGATCAATAAAGTTTTGACACCTGTCTGTGCGGTTACGATGGCAAGATTGGAGGTAACCAAGGATTTACCCTCGGAAGGGATTGTGCTGGTGAATGACAGCACTTTGAATTTGTCCGACTTATGCACAAGAGAAATAGCAGCACGCACCGTACGAAAGCCTTCCGCAGCATTCGATTGAGGATGCAAATGAGCCTGCATATCCCTTTCGATGAGCGAATTCGACTTGATATTGGGAATATAACCCAGAAAATTCAGTCTCAAGTGCGTTTCGATATCATCCTGACTCTTGATCGAATCATCCATGTAGTTGGCAAAGAAAGCTAAGGCGAAGCCCAAGCCAAGCCCCCCTATGACACCCAAAACAAGGATCAGCGATTTACGCGGTTTGACCGGGTTGATGGGTTCGAAGGCTTTGTCGACGACCACCAGATTTTGCATCATGTCCTTGGTGCTGAGGTCCATTTCTTTCGTCTTTGCCAGCATACTGGTGTAAAGCTCCTCGCTCTGCATTTTCTCCATCACAAGGTTATCATACTCGACTTTGAGCTGATTCAGTCGATTCATGTCCGCTTGACGGGCGTTGAGTGAATCAAGAGCGCGGGCTGCTCTGGCTTGTTGATATCGGGCCTGCTCTCTGAGAAGATCGATTTCATCCTGGGCCACTTTCTGGATTTCTTCAGTGAGCTTGACGATCCTTTCCTTGGCTTCAATCACGGCTGGCCATTTTTCGAGGTACTTGACCTGAAGCGCGGCGAGATCCGTCTTGGCCATCACCAGGTTGGCACGGATGGTTTTGATGATCTCAGAACTCGCGACAAATGGAATCTGGGAAAGGTCCAGTAACTGCCCGGACTCACCTGCTTCCCGTATCATTTTATCGACTTCATCAATTGCCTTCTGAGCCTGCTCCGCTTCGTCATTGGCTAATTGATGGTTTTGGCTGGCTGCAAAAAGCGCTTTGCTCACAGTATCCTGACTCTCCTCGAGAGAAGGCATGTTGTTTTTTTCTCGAAAGCGGAATACAGCAAGCCTTGAATTCTTGACTTCCTCCTGCAGTCCATCCACTTCGGTATCCAACCACTGATAAGATTCAAAGGCTCTCTCACGCTTCTGATCAAGATTACGAGCCAGAAAATTATCAAGGAGCTTGTTCGAAATCTGGGCCGCGACACGCGGCGAGGGGTGCTGAACGCTGATTTCAACAAGTCGACTCAAGCGAACAGGTGAGATAGTGATGTCATTGCGAACAGCGTTGATCACATTCTGGGACTGAGCATAGCGACCCTCTTCATCCAGACCGAGGTCTCTGACAACCGATTCGATCAAGGATCTGCTGAGCAAATTCTTGTATTGGGTCTGCAGGTATTCCTGATCATTGGAATTAAAAACGATGGGCGTTGCTCCATCCATCATGCTGGTGGATTCCTTATTGATCTGCAGCACCGTCTTAGCCTCGTAAATGGGAGTTGCCTTGACCAAATAAATAATACTGAGAACAAAGACTGAAATGAACGCCGTGATGACCAGCCATCGTCGTTCAAGAACGATATGCCAATAGTGTCGAAGATTCAGATTCTCAGCAACGCTCTGATTCTCCATTGAATGTTGATTGTTAGATTCCATTGTTGATTGGGTCACTCAGATCAGAAAAATCTGGCAGGGACTTTGATTTTGTCTCCGGGTTGGATGAATATTTTCTTTTCCGGATCTTTGATTTTGAAGAGATCGTTAAAATCAAAGATCCGCTTTTCGCCGTCCCGGAAGAGTTCAATTCTGGAATCCTTGGCATTCGGAGTGAAGCCTTTGGCATTGGCGATGGCCTCCACAAGATCGATTTTCTTTTCGGAAGGAAGTGGGTAGATGCCGTCGATCATGACCTCCCCCATGATGGTGTAGGATTGCTCGTTATAGACAATCACAAACACCGAAACACTGGGTTCCTTGAGGTAACCATCCCTCAATCGACGTTCGATATCCTTTTCGATTTCTTCCGTCGTTCGGCCT
>JBDQII010000519.1:0-2615 GCA_040264395.1 Verrucomicrobiota bacterium | reverse complement strand
TATTTTCTCCTTGGGGACGCCCCTTTGGAAGGGCTTCGACAGTTCGCTATCCACCATTCCAGGATACATTCCCACTATGATCGCCTGCTTATTGCGGCGGCCAGTTTCTATGGCAGCACTCTTGATGACCATGTTCAGCGCTGCTTTTGCAGCACGATAGGCATACCACCCGCCCATTTGATTGTCACTGATGCTGCCTGCACGTGCTGAAAGGATTCCGAAGAAAGAATGAGATTCGGTATTCATGCGGGGAAGGAAGTGTTTGGCAATCAAAGCGGGCACAACCGTGTTGACCTCAAAGAGCCTTTGAAACTTTGCGGCAGACAACTCACGCAGCGATTTTTCAGGTCTCATGTTTTCTTCATGCAGCATGCCTGTTGCCACGATGACCACATCAAGCAAGCCATTTCTGGTCGCGCTCGCTGCCGCCGATTCAATGGAAGCTTCGCACTGATAATCAATATGATAGTTTGTGGCGCCTCGAATCTTTCTCCGGGGCTCCTGACGCGAAAAGGCATGAATGGCAGCACCTGGATTACCCTCCGATAACTGCTCCGTAAACGCACTACCCAGAGCGCCCGAACTACCGATTATTGCAATATTTTTCATGTTTTTGGCCCAACACTATTTGTATGTAACCCTGATGAGCATATTGTCAAAAAAATGGCCCGCTTTCGTGACATAAAACCATGTTTGCTCCCCATGAATGGTTAATCTTGCGGTCATTCCTGTGCCAGATAACCATTTCATCCTTGATGTTTGTATACTGTGTTCGAGCATTGTCCGTCCGCCATTATAGACTTAGTGGTATGCTCTTATTTGATTTTGGTTGCTAAGTAGCCATCCATACTTAAATGTCATTTCATGCAAAGTTTAGCTGTTTTTCTCCAGGCCCTGGTATGCGCTTCCATTTTTTTTGTGTGGGTCGTGCGATACGAAAATATCATTTCGGAGTTTAAACGCTTTAAATATCCCGACTGGTTGAGAGATTGTGTGGGAATTCTGAAGCTTACCTTCTCCATTCTTCTGTTGATTGGAATGAGTCAGCAGTCATTTGCCTTGGTTGGAGGCATTGGAATCACCCTTTTGATGGTAGCCGCTTTTTTTACCCATCTCCGGGTGAAGAACCCACTGCTGATGATGCTGCCGTCTTTAATACTGATGATTCTGTCCATTGTAATTTGTTTTTTGAATTATCGAATGTTGGCTGAGTGATTGGGGCCCCATTCGGTGATGGTTCGCAAAAAGGCATTAAAGAAAGCGCAATACCACCCAATTCCTTTAACGAGACCAGCAGTAGGATGTTCGCGTTTCAAGGGTTGCCGCTTTTGCGACGCTTCTCGCATGGGGGTGAGGCCGTTCACTGAAAACATCAAGCATCGTATGCCGCTGTGAATCCCTTTCAAAAGGATTGTTTTTTTGGCTTTCATCAATGTTTGACGATGGTTTTCTTCCCGGGGCAGACTCCAAGAAATAGGGTTGCAATCCAAAGTAGAGGCAATACGATCCAACCATATCAATCCTGGTTTACGAATTTACTAGAATGAAAAAATGGATTCTCTCGCTGTGGTTGCTAATCCCGGCTTTGGTTCTGGCCTATCATTACGGTCCGGGTCAACGGGGTTTGATGATCGATGAGGCGAGTCTTATGGTAGCCGCCGCCAATCACTACACGCTCCAGAAAGATTGGCCCAAAACCATCGAGCTGTGTGAAAAAACTCTTGAAACACTTCCCGAAGATGAAGTCCAACTGCGTCGGCGTGTGGTTTTAGAAAAAGCTAAAGCGCAGATGATGGCCTCTCAACTTCCTCAGGCCCGTAATGCACTCATCACACTCATGGACGAAATCGCGCTCGATGCAAAGGAGTCTGATACCTTCAAGGATGACGTTCGGCAATCGCTTGCGAATTCGGAGTTCTACATGACTTGGTTGATGCGATTGGAAGGTTTGCCGCGAAGTGAATGGCAACCGCATGTAGAATCTGCCAGGCAACATTTCAAGTATCTCGCAGAGAGCGGTATCCAAGGTGATCAATCTGAAAAAGCGATCCAGCATCGAAAAGACCTTGAATCAACCGTTCGTCTGGCGCGCATGGATTTGAGCGAACTTCAGGGCTTGCCGCTTCCGAGTCAGTGACAAGGTTGTGGGAGTGGCCGCGGTCGTGGTCGAAGTTCAGGTAAGGGGAAAAGTAATCAAGGCCAAGCTCCTCAAGACAGCCGAGGCGCAGGCGCCGGACCTCCGCCTGATGGTCAGGGGTCTTGATGAATTATAAATTTTAACAAGGGGCGATGAAGAGGTTTTTGGTTCAGCTCGGAGGCAGTCTTTGTCTTCTGACGTCCCTGGTTTTGCAGGGGCAGGGCGCCGTGAAGTTGGTGCCCTCCATTGCTGCGGGACGCAGTCTTCCTGAGTCATCTGTGAGTGCCATCAAGATCTCACCCGGGACAACTCAAGACAAAACGAGTATCGTGGCCCCCGCAGTGGTTGCCGTTTCCTCACCTCAAAAAGTTTCTGCTTTGCCAGATGAAGATGATCTGAGACTTCAAAAGTTTCTGAAGCTGAATTTTGATCGGCGAACTTCACTGATCCTCAAAGAACTGACACGTAGATCCGGGGC
>JBDQII010000518.1:0-2641 GCA_040264395.1 Verrucomicrobiota bacterium | reverse complement strand
CATCAGAATCATAATCGCCAAACCAAGGGGCCATTGAAACCGTTCAATGTACTGGCGAACCAGACGGGAGGCTAATTCCGATTTCGGCAAAGGCGCCAGATTAGTGCTGTATAATGAGGATAAAGTACCCGCATCACGCATCAGTATGTAGGATCCATTACCCGCTTCAGCAATCTCTTTGAGTAACTGCTCGTTGAGTCTTGATTTAACAGCATTCCCTTCTTCATCTTTCAAAAAACTGCGCTGATTATTTTCTCCGACAATTTGGATCAATTCGCCCTCCGGAGTGCCAAGGCCAACGGTGAAAACTTGACAGCCCTGCTCCAATGCTTCTCTTGCAGCCGCTACGGCACCGGCTTCGTGATCCTCTCCGTCAGTAAGAATAATGATGGCTTTATAATTGTTGTTTTCAGGATCAAAGGCCGTCAGAGCACTTTCGATGGCTTCCGATATCGAGGTCCCCCCTTGCGGGATCACGTCGGGACCTAAAATATCCACACTTTGCCGGAAAGCCTGATTGTCCAATGTCAATGGACATTGCAGGAATGCACTACCGGAAAAAGCAACCAGACCCAATCGATCCTGTTGTGCAAGTTCCATCAGATCCAAGGCAGCCAATCTTGCCCTTTGGAGTCGATTCGGGGTTAAATCAGACGCCAGCATGCTTTTGGATGTATCCACAGCAACCACGATATCCAGCCCGCGTTGAGTAGCCTCTTGCCATGAAAACCCCCATTGCGGGCGAGCCAATGCAATGAAGAGTAAAATGACAGCGAAGGTCAACAGAGCGGATCTGATATTTTGTTTTTTCCAGGAAACTCCCAATGTCAAGGAGGCCAATAACCTGGATTTCACAAACTCGGAAATCAGAGCCTTTTTCTTCATCCAGCCCCACCATAAAAACAAAATCAGGACTGATACAGTGATCGCCATCAGCCAGAGCATCCTTACTTCTTCAAATCGAAATGTATCATCCATGAGTCTAAGGAAGTTTCCTCCATATGGTATTGTTTAAAATCATTTCTAAAATGAGCAGAATAAGCCCGGGAAGAAGAAACCACGCTGCCAAAACTTCATGTTTTGTGTATTGCTGCATCTCGACTTCGGTTTTTTCAAGTGAATCAATCTCCTCGTAAATCTGACGGAAAGATTCACTGTTGTCCGCACGGTAATATTTGCCGCCGGTTTTATCAGCAATACCCTTCAGGGTCTCTTCATCGATATTGACTTTCATCTGCACAAAGTTAGTGCGACCGAATGGACCTTTTTGAGGGTAAGGTGCCATGCCTTTGGTCCCAACACCTATGGTGTAAATTTTAACCCCCAGTGCCTCAGCAGCTTCAGCTGCGGTTAAAGGTGGCACCTTGCCTGAATTATTTTGTCCATCAGTCATCAGGATAACGATTCGACTTTTTGACTCCACATCCCTGAGACGATTGAGGGCGGCAGTCAACGAGGAACCGATGGCTGTGCCATCCTCTACAATGCCTAGTTGCAATCGATCCAGATTTAGCTGAAAGAAATCGTGATCCAAAGTCAATGGAGCAGCAATGTAGGCGCGTCCAGCAAAAGCAACCAAACCTAGGCGATCATTGGTGCGTTTTTTCACAAAACCTTCCAATACGTCTTTGGCAATGTCCAGACGATTGACGCGCTCGCCATTTTTCTCAAAGTCCATTGCTGCCATACTCATACTCAAGTCCAGAGCCACCACGATATCAATGCCACTTGCCTTGACTGAAGTCTTGCCTTCACTCAGGCGCGGGCGAGCCATCGCCAAAATACAAAGCACTAAAATCAACCACCGTAGTCGAATCAGGAACGCGCGCGCACTGGATCGTTTAAGATTGGCGACGCCTCGCAACAAAGTCACAGAAGAATAAAGAAATGCAGCCTCCTTGATTTGCCGGGCACGTAACCAAGCCAGAAAGGGAAGCACTAGCAGCAGTAGAAGAAAATAAGGATGAGCAAAATTGAAGTTCATGAATCATGCCCCCTCTCTTTCTGCGATTCGGGAACCGTGGATTGAACCTCCTGATTCAGCTTGGCTCCTGGCGCAGAGATAACTTCCGGTTCCGTCTCACTCACAAATTGCAATCCAATATCGTGGAGTGATTTGAGCTCTTTACCAAGCATGTCCGCCCTGGCAAATTTGGCCAGATCGCATTGTTGCAGGAAGGAGCGGAGCGTTTCTTTCTGAGAGGCATTGAGGGAAGCTGAAGATTGTAGCTCCTCCAGAAATTCTTCCGTCGTTTGCTCAGGCGCCCGCAACTCAAAACGATCTTCCAGGTATTTGCGGATGGCATCTGAAACCAACACGCAAAAAAGACGGGTGTCGTGCATATGTTCGAGTGCTGCATCCAGCCGTTTTCTCGCCAGAATGTGAGACGGAGTTATGGGACGCGAAGCTTGCTCACTCATTCGCTTCTTTCGATTCTTGAGAAAATATTGAGTCAACAAGTAAGTAAGTACGAGAACCGCTATCAGGAACAGAGCCCATCCCGCATATTCCCATAGAGATACAATTTCGATTGCAGGCCGAATGTCATTGAGCTCTGAGGGCACACCATTGGTAGAAGATGCGAGTGGTTCCTCGATCAGAAGGGCTGGTCCGTTGGTTGTCATCCGCGTAGCCTCCTCT
>JBDQII010000517.1:0-2641 GCA_040264395.1 Verrucomicrobiota bacterium | reverse complement strand
TTCACCCTTTGCCAATCCGTGCATCCAACCTCTTGGATGCAGCCATGGTCCAGCTGGTAATAAATGACGATCCCATGAATCCGGCATTTCGAGTAGATCAGGATCATTCCAATCCGAACCACCCAAGCCTCCGGGATGATGGGAAACTTTGCCAACAGAAACAGACGTGTAACCGTTCATGCGAAACCACGCAGGCATGGTTGGATGAATCGAATTCGGCTGATCCTTGAGTTTTTTTGCTCGACGAAACAACGCATCATTTCCGGGCCAACCATATCGCCCGGTTAACAGCGTATTCCTAGATGCGCCACATGTGGGTGCTTGCACATAGTGACTCAGGAATGCTCTCCCTTGAGATGCCAGTCGGTCGATGTTGGGGGAATGGATATAGGACTTACCAAAACAATTTAATTCAGGGCGCAGGTCATCAACACAGATGAGAAGAACATTCGGGCGCGAACTTGCCTTCACTCCAATAAAAGAAATGCATATCAGAGCCAGAACGC
Organism: Verrucomicrobiota bacterium; assembly: GCA_040264395.1. Classification (GTDB taxonomy): domain Bacteria; phylum Verrucomicrobiota; class Verrucomicrobiia; order Limisphaerales; family AAA164-E04; genus AAA164-E04. Next base: position 2,135 of record JBDQII010000517.1, on the reverse strand, counting down.
TGATGGGTTTGGTCAATATATTCATGGGTTTGAAAGAGAATATGGCACAACGGATGATCCATGTGAAAGAACATATTCCCCGGATACATTGCACAGGCGCCCGAGAACCTTTAAGTTGTTTTTTCGTGAATGCTCACCGCAAAAGACTGGATCAAATTTTGGTGGATCGAGGTTTCTTTGAAAGCCGCGAACGCGCCAAGCGCGCCGTTATGGCTGGGCAGGTGATGATTGAAGATCAACCCGCAACCAAACCGGGGCAACAAATACGCCCTGATGCGAATTTAAAGTTAAAAGAACAAGATCCGTTTGTTTCCAGAGGCGGTCTCAAGCTGGATCATGCACTCAAACACTTTGAACTGAATGTTCAAGACGCAATGGCAGCAGACCTTGGAGCATCCACAGGTGGTTTCACCGATTGTTTGCTGCAGCGCGGCGTCTCCAAAGTATTCGCCATAGATGTTGGTCAGGGACAATTAGCATGGAAATTGAGAACAGATAATCGCGTGGTGGTGATGGAAAAAACCAACGCCCGACACCTGAATAAAAAACATTTACCCGGTGAGATCGACCTGATTGTGGTGGATTGCTCGTTTATTTCACTCAAGCACATTCTTCCACCAGCAGTTGCATTGCTGGAGCGTAATGGTAATGTGATTGCATTGATCAAGCCCCAATTTGAAGCAGGTAAAGAGGAAGCGGACAAGGGACGCGGCGTGATTAGAGATCCAAATATACATGAGCAAATCATTCACTCCCTCCATCAGTTTGCCACAGAAGAGCTGAGTTTGAATTGGAAGGGAATCGTCGAATCACCGATACTTGGCCCCGCAGGTAACAAAGAATTTTTAGTCTGGCTTGAAAAATACTGAATTCAAAGCAGAGCGGATTGGATTGGTTGCAAATCCTGGAAAACCCGTATGGAAGCAGGCCATTGAGCAAGCTCGCCGTCTCATCCAGGCTTCCGGCAGAGAAGTTGTTTATGAAGACCATCTCTTGTCGGTTGATGCCTTTCAAACCGAGGGTATGGAGGTAATCAGGGAAACCGCTGAGCGATCCGACGTCCTGATCGTGTTTGGCGGTGATGGCACAATGTTACACGCTGCAAGATCCTTACAGGGCACTCCGACCCCACTTCTGGGGATCAACACTGGAGGACTTGGTTTCTTGACCGCGGCCCCTGTCGAAGACTTGGAAGCCACGCTACAGAAGGTTTGGAAAGGTCAACTCAGTTTGGATAAACGACCATACATCCGATCTCATTTGACAGGTGAAAACGAAAGCACAACTGAGATGACAGCAGTCAATGATTTCGTGATCAGTCGAGGCATGGCTTCCCGAATGATTGAACTTGAAGTCGTTGTTGATGGTCAATTGCTGACCCAATACAGATGCGATGGATTCATCATCAGCACTCCCACAGGCTCGACCGCGTATTCCCTCTCCGCTGGCGGAGCCGTTGTATCCCCTGGCGCCAATGTGTTCACACTCACACCGATCTGCCCTCACACCCTCTCAAATCGATCCGTCATTGTGGATATGCAATCAACTATTGAAGTTCGCATATTAAGCACCAGAGTCGAAACTGTTTTAACAGCGGATGGTCAAAAACAAATTGAACTCGCTCCTAATGACCAGGTGCGCATCCACGCCATTCCCGATCAGGTTCAAATACTCAACTTACCCGAAAATTCCTTTTTCAACACCCTTCGCCAGAAAATGCATTGGAGCGGATCCCATGTCACTCGGCCAAAGGAGTAGCTCAGCCAGCGCTTTGTAATCCCAGCGACTCCATTCAGGTCGCTGGCATCAGACATCGTAAACAATGGCCGCTATCTGGGAGAGGCTTGATGCCAGTCAGTGCTTTGCTCGAAGGCGTAAGCTGACTTCAGCAATTTGGATTCTTCAAAGGATTTGCCCATGAGCTGCAAGCCAATGGGTAATTGAGGGTTTTTGGAATACCCACAGGGCAGACTGATCCCACAATTGCCAACCAGGTTGGAAGAAATCGTAAAGATATCAGTCAGGTACATCTGCAACGGGTCCATGGATTTCTCACCTATTTTGAAAGCGGGTGTTGGGACCGTTGGCGTGAGCAGTATATCAACTTTTTCAAATGCTTTTTGAAAATCTTGTCG
>JBDQII010000516.1:0-2643 GCA_040264395.1 Verrucomicrobiota bacterium | reverse complement strand
GGTAGCACCCTTCATCTTTGCGAATTACCTCACTCATCTGACCTTCATTCAGAGTAAATGCAAGGTTCGATAAATCCTCTCGTAAAACACTTCTGTCTACCCAACCCCAGTCACCACCTTTAGCTCGCTGACTGCCTTGATGGTAGACTCTTGCCAGGTCGGAGAAATCACCTCCCTGAATTACCTTACGGCGAATATCTTCCAGCATTTTATAGGAAAAATCGGCATCACCTTCTGTTGTAGCAATGTATATCATGCTCAATCTAATGCGCTCATCCTGCTGAAATTTATCCTGATTTGCATTGTAATATTTCTCAATTTCAAAAGGTGAAACCAGCGAGATCGATGAGATGTTTTTCGAGGACAGAAAATCAACGATGACTTGTTCTTTGATTTCTTTACGGAATGACTCGTATGTAATACCTTGAGCTTGAAGTGTTTTTGTTAACGTTAAGCGGTCTCCGAAATCCGAGCGAATGCGTTCCTGCACTCGCTCATCAATGATTTTCTCAGGTAGAACATAGCCTTGTTCCTCAAAGTTCGTGAGGATGAGGTGACGTTCAATCAGGGATTCAAGCGCTCGTTGCCTGACCTCCAGGATGCGTTGCCTGAACGCCGCAGGATCGGATCCGTATTGCTGGTAGAGCACTTGTTCGACAGGAGCAGTCTGCGTTTTCACGTCATTCAGTGTAATCGGGGTATCCCCTACAATTGCGGCTACACTGTTCAATCGCTCCAGTTCTGCATTGGCTATTGAAGGAAGAGCCAATGCAATAAGCGCGAAGATCCATAATCGACGTGTCAACATTACCACTACATCTAGGAAACCATGCTTCTCAGGTCAAGCAAAGGCGGGCACTAAATGACTTTCATTGAACCCTTCATGTTAGATCCATCGTCATGAAGGGCATCTACTCATCAGATTTGAAAACAGCGTTTCAGCAGGCAGTCGGTGTTCCGCGACAATCGCATCAACCCTTGATGGGCTGCTGAGATCCTGCCTCCGCCATGGATTCCATTGTTTTGGCGAAATCCTTTTGGAGTACGGCAATACTTCTGTCCAACAAGTCGCGCTCTTCTGGTATCAAGTTGCCGCGAGTCTTGTCGCGTAACATTTCCAGTTGATCAATCAACGTTTTAGCGGACTCTGGATCGGGATCTGTCATCAGCTGACCATCCGTGCCGGGCATGCGTCCGAGCATTACCAGTGCCGTTTGACCATGTTGAATTACGAAATCCTGAAACAGGGCTGACATGATCTTCTTACGATCTGCCTGATTCAGTTCTTTTTCATTGAGCTTGGAGGAAGTCATGAGGGGTCCTTACGTTTGCGGCAAAATATTTCACCCATGAGAAAGGCTATCAAATGTGTTAATCTGGTCTCCAGGTCTACTTCTTCAAGAATAAGTTGCCTGGCTTGCGGTTTGCTGATGAATGTGCATGCTACGAGGTCTGCCAGATGCTCGATCTCCTGCAATTGGATCATCTTCAGGAGTGCTTCCTCAACAGGTAGTTGATCTCCTACGCCTGATGATTCAACCCCACACTCAGCGAAACAGGATTGAAATTTTTGCAGCATACCTTTGTCCTGCTCCAAATGCATCGAGATGAGATCCACCAACTTCTGCTTTAGTGACAGGATGCGTTTCTCGCTCCTGCGTTTTGTTTCAAGCAAATCGAAATCATGCACACGGAATGGTTTGTAGGCGGTCGCCTTATTGAGCCGGATACGTGACATTCCCTGCAGAATAATGTGTGAACTGCCGTCCGCGTGTTTGACCGCTGCCCTGACCATGCCTAACCCTGCCGTTTTGTGAGGAACTTCGCGTTCCGTCTGAGGTTTCCGCATTGAAATAGCCATTAATCGATGACTTTGAAGACTTCGATGCAGCATTCTGCAATACCTCGGCTCAAAAATGAAAAGAGGTAACATGGTGTTTGGAAACAATGTAGTGTTTGGCAACATCATCACCGGAATGGATTCTGGATACTCCATATGGTCAATTTAAACAGTGTCTGCAACAATTCAAGGACCTCACTCGGTTTTACAAAACCAGTCATTGCAACTTGTTGATGTCAAGGAGTAGAAAACTATCATCGAAGCATCCTTTCTGAAGGCTTGCCAAAACAAGTTTCAAACACCATGTTATAGGAAATGAATAACACAAGCAAGATTACGATCCTTCTTGGAATTGTCTGTGCCCTGCTGTTAGTTGGGCTCGTAGTCCGCCATCTTCAAGCGAACAAAGTGGAACAGGCCAAGGAGGACAAGATAAAAGTTGTCGAATCCAGCCTTACCGAAACGCAGGAGAAGCTTTCCACTCAAACCCAAAACAACAAGGCCCTCAAAGCTGAATTGGACACAAAATCAGAAGCACTCCAGAGCTTGGAGAGCCGTTATAAATCCATCACTGGAGAGCTGGAACAGGCTCAAAGCACGGTAGTTGCGGTTACGACCGAAGCCAATGAAGCGAAAAAAACAATTGCCGATCAAGATAAGCGCATCACTGAATTATCCACTGAACGGGATGCGCTCACAGGGCAAATGACTGAACTGAACAGCAACATGGAAACTCTTGAAGGTCAGATTCTTGAGACCCAAAGAAAATTGGCTTCCTCGGAGGGTGATCGGGAGTTCCTTCT
>JBDQII010000515.1:0-2657 GCA_040264395.1 Verrucomicrobiota bacterium | reverse complement strand
ATGTGCGAGATCCTGAAGTGTTGGCATCCTTGAAAGATGAAGCGTCTTAGCATGGATCAAGCAAGATGGATTGCTCATTTAGCTTTTTGAGTTAAATAAATCATATGGCAATGAAAGAAACATCCAATGAATCAAGCGTGCAACAGCAGGGAACTCCATGGCTGGGTAAATTTTTTGCTGGAGCCATGATAGGTTTCTTCATCATGGTTTGCCTTGGGCTTGCTGCGATTTATTACTATCAGACAACCTCGCCTCAACCTGAACCTGTACCATTCATGGATCCCAATACGATTCAAAAGTGATGGAACGAATGCCTGCTTCAGTGAAAAACGACCCTGACTCGAAAGTCCGTATGTCGTTGATGAAACGACCCTGACAATTGCTATCTTTTTACTACCATTGATCCTGAAATTTCCCTACTACATTTCCTGCTAACATGATGACAAGCTCAGAGATACGACAATCGTTCCTCGATTTCTTTAAATCCAAACAACACAGTATGGTGTCTTCGTCCAGCTTGATGCCGGACGCACCCAACTTGCTGTTCACGAACGCCGGGATGAATCAGTTCGTTCCCATTTTTCTTGGGCAGGAGAAATGTCCTTACCAACCCGGACGTGCTGCGGATACCCAAAAATGCATCCGGGCAGGGGGTAAACACAATGATCTTGAAGACGTGGGGATGGATACATACCACCACACCTTCTTTGAGATGTTGGGGAACTGGAGTTTTGGTGATTATTTCAAAAAGGAAGCCATTGAATGGGCCTGGGAATTATTGACTGAGGTCTGGAAATTTCCAAAAGAGCGTGTCTACGCCACGGTTTACAAACCCGATTCAAGCAAGGGAGATCCTGCTGAGTTCGATCAGGATGCTTATGACCTTTGGTTTGATATTTTCAAGGCTGCTGGATTGGATCCTGAAGTCCACATCGTTTACGGGAACAAAAAGGATAATTTCTGGATGATGGGAGATACTGGGCCCTGTGGACCTTGTTCAGAGCTACACATCGATCTCACCCCCAATGCTGATACCAGGGGAGCCTTGGTGAATACCGACAGCGCGGAATGCATTGAAATCTGGAATCTTGTTTTCATTCAGTTCAATGCCAACCCTGATGGAACTTTTTCAGACCTGCCAGCCAAGCATGTGGATACGGGAATGGGATTTGAGCGCGTTGCCAGTGTGATGCAGAACACACGTGGATTCACTGAATTCAATCACGTCATTTCCAATTATGAAACGGATGTTTTTCGGCCGATTTTTGATCATCTCGAAAAGATGAGTGGAAAGAAATACGCCTCCACACTGCCTGAAGCGGGGCATACCACCTACACTGAGCAAGAGAAAATCGACATCGCATTCCGAGTGATTGCAGACCATATCCGCACCCTTGGATTCTCCATTGCGGATGGTATTGCTCCTGGAAACACGGATCGCAACTACGTCCTGCGCCGTATTCTTCGCCGAGCGGTGCGCTATGGACGCGCCCTGGGTTTTCACGAACCCTTTTTCTTTCAACTCGTGGATGTGATTGCTGATACGATGGGAGATGTTTTTCCTGAATTGCGAGAAAGAAAAACCATCATTCAAGAGACCATCCGAGGGGAAGAAACGGCTTTTAACAAAACCCTGGATCGGGGGATTCAATTGTTCAGTGAAAAAGCCGACACTCTTTCAAGTGGAGAAGAGCTTGGTGGCGCGTTTGCTTTCAAACTTTATGATACCTTCGGATTTCCATTGGATCTCACTGAATTGATGGCGCGCGAACGTGGCTTGACGGTGGACTCCCAAGGCTTTGAAACTCACATGGAGGCCCAGCGCCACCGTGCTCGAGCCGCCCAACAGCAGGAGGTCATCTCGGTATCTCAAATCAAAACAACGCAGCCAACCACATTCCTTGGCTTCGACCAATTGCAGACCGAAGCCAAAGTCCTCGAAGTCGTTCAGGAAAAGGATGCCCTTGCGGTGGTGTTGGATTCGACTGTGTTTTACGCTGAAATGGGCGGGCAATTAGGTGACCAAGGCTCGTTGGCCAGCGGAGGCCAGTTATGGCAAATTCAGGACACGCGTAAGGCGGGCGATGCCTGCTTACATATGCTGCCTATTGAGGACGAAAGCAATGCCGATGAGATTCCTCGTGTGGGGCAATCGGTGGCGCTTGAAGTGAATCTTGAGCGGCGTCATGCCATTCAACGGCATCACACCGTCACTCATTTACTACATTGGGCCTTGCATGAAGTAGTCGGTAAAGAGGTCAGTCAGAAAGGTTCCTATGTTGGACCGGAGAAACTGACCTTTGATTTCAACAGTCAACCTCTCACACGAGAGCAAGTGAGAGAGGTCGAACAACTGGTCAACGAGCGAATTCTTGAGAACGCGAGCGTCAGTTGGCAGGAAGTGCCCTACGAGGAAGTTCAGAAGCGTTCCGATATCATGCAGTTTTTCGGGGACAAGTATGGGGACAAGGTGCGTGTCGTTCAGATTGGTGGCGGTCGAGGGAATCTGGATGGATATTCCATGGAACTTTGTGGTGGTACGCATGCTTCAGCCACCGGAGAAATCGGGTTGTTCCGCATCGTGGCAGAGTCTGCGATTGCGGCTGGTATTCGACGTATTGAAGCGTGTGCAGGTATGGAGGCCTATCAGAAAGCGT
>JBDQII010000514.1:0-2675 GCA_040264395.1 Verrucomicrobiota bacterium | reverse complement strand
GTTCCGGTTTTGCGCGTAGCAACCGTGCCTGGCTTGCGATGTTGGAAAAACTTCGCACTTCCTCAGAGGTCAAGGACCTGGCCGTGCTTCAGGTCAGGGAAGACAAACAGCTTCAATTTTCATTTCAATACCGATGGGAGGAGTCCAAAGGCAATGAATAGTGTCAACCGAGAAAAAGTATTACTCATAGCAGCTGCGGTTGCGGTAGTGATCTTGTTTGGTGACAAGTTCGTGCTTGGGCCACTCCTCATGTCCTGGGATGATCGATCCATCAGGATTGAGGAACTTGAGAAAAAAGTAGTTCGAGGCCGGGCGCTCATGGAGCGCGAGTCAGCGATTCGTCGTCGTTGGATGCAGATGTGGCAGTCAGGGATACCCAAAACGAAATCTGTCTCTGAGAATCAAGTCCTTGAGTCCGTGGACCGCTGGGCGAGTGACAGCCGTATCAGTTTCACCGCCATCAAACCCAACTGGCGGGAGTCTGATCAAGGCCATTTGATGCTCGAATGTCGAGCCAATGGCTATGGGGGGCTGGAGGAAATTGCGCGGTTCATCCACGCTCTGGAATCTGATTCGCTAGCTCTCAAGGTGGATACTCTGGAATTAACTCAACGAGACGATCAGGGATCCAGTATCGGTATGAATGTGAATTTCAGCGGATTGTTATTACCGGAGGAGCTGCGATGATTCAGCCCAGAAATCATTTGAAATTCCTTGGTCAGCTTTCGTTGGCTTTGCTATGCCTCATCCAAGGTAGCCTTTCCGGCGATGATGATTCATCAATCGGCGAAAACGAGGACAGCCAGAATGAAAATGCAGTCCCTTCAAATGCTTTTGACCATTTTCAATTGATTCTGGATCGTAACATATTCGATCCGGAGCGGCGCCCTCAACGTGATCTCAAACGTGATCGAGAGCGCCGCCCAGAGCCGCCGCGTGAAGAATCCTTTAGCTTGATCGGTACGATGTCTTATGCGGATAAAAAACTGGCTTTTTTCAATGCAAGTGATTCGGAATGGTCGGGTGGCATTCGGCTGGGAGAATCCCTTGCTGGGCATAAAGTGATCCGCGTGGATTATGATAAAGTGGTTTTACAATACGAGGGTGACACCATTGAATTGACAATGGGTGCCGGTCGATTTCGTCGGGGCGAGGAGTCCTGGCAGACCCAGAACATCTCTTCCGCATCCTATGCGCAGTCGTCTTCCAATCGTGGCAGTTTCAGCGAAGACTCTGATGATGCACCTGATTCGGATGGACCTGATCTTTCTGAATTAGAGTCCAATGACATACTGAAGCAACTGATGGAACGCAGGAAACAGCAAATGGGACAATGACAAAGAATCTTATGAAACAACCAATTTTTCTCTTAACATTCTGCTTGGTAGTTGGACTCCAGAACCAGCAGGCAAATGCACAGAATGACGAACCCACTCCTGAGCTTCAGGCCGTAAGCACCGAGTCATCGGAGCAAGTCCAAGAAGAGGGGCTTCGCATGAATTTTCGAAATGTACCACTTGAAATGGTGCTTGATTACATGAGTGAAGCCGCCGGGTTTTCCATCATTGCTGAGACGGATATTTCTGGTGAAGTCAGCGTCTGGAATAACCGGCCGCTCAACAAGGAACAGGCCGTCTCCCTGTTGGATTCCATTTTGAACGAAAAAGGTTACGCGGCCATTCGGGTTGGCAACACTTTGAAGATTGTCTCCAGCGGGAATGCCATCACAGAAAATATTCCGGTACGGACTGGCAACGATCCGGCAGCCATTCCTCAGAGCGATCGCATGGTGACGCAGATCATTCCAGTCAGATACACCGGTGCAAAAGATCTTATTGAAAATCTGGAGCCGTTGCTTCCTGAAAATGCCAGCATGACTGCCAACGAAAGCAGTAATGCTGTCGTTTTGACAGGCACGGAGAATAATATACGGCGCGTCGCTGAAATTATTCGAGCTTTAGACACCAGCATTTCCGGGATCTCACAATTAAAAGTGTTTTCATTGAAATATTCAGACGCCACTGAATTGGCCGATGTGGTCAAAAGTCTCTTCGAAGCTCCTCAACGGTCTTCGAGCAGCCGCGGCAGCAGCAGTAGCCGCGCAGAAAGCTTTTTCTCCAGATTTCGGTCTGGCAGCCGAGGTGGTGGCGAGAGTAGCAGTAGCCGTGGAAGAAGCAGTGGAGGAAGCAGTGGAGGTGACAGCGAAGCACTTCAGGCTGCATCCCGAGTCATTGCTGTCGCCGATGAGCGCACCAATTCACTGGTCATCAGTGCGCCCGATGAATACATGGCGACCATCATACAGCTTGTGGAGGAAATCGATACCAATGTCGATGACATCACAGAATTACAGGTTTTTGCTCTCAAATTTGCGGATGCCTACGAAATGTCTGAAATCTTGAAAGACTTGTTTGATGACAGCAATGAAGAGCAAACCAGTTCGAGAGGTGGCTTTCGGTTCGGTCGAGGTGGAGAAAGCAGTCGAGGTCGTTCCTCAAGCAGCAGCGATGAAAGTCCTCGCGTTCAGGCCATGACACGCGTGAGTGCCGTACCGGACGCAAGAACCAATTCTATCATTGTATCAGCCGCCTCCAATCTGATGAGTCAAATCGAGCGAATGATCCTCCAACTGGATTCTGATTCCTCCAAAAAGCAGAAAGTTTATGTTTACTCAC
>JBDQII010000513.1:0-2692 GCA_040264395.1 Verrucomicrobiota bacterium | reverse complement strand
TGATCCCTATTTCATGGATTGGTATGGATTGCTCAAGTGTTTGAATGATGGCGATTTTAAGCGTGCCGAATTAAAGGAAGCTGATCAGGTTGGAAGTTTCATTGAAGATTCCCCTGAACCTCTGTCGATGGATCAGGGAATAGAGCTACATCCAGATCTAGAATCCATGGAACTATACCGTCCATTGGGGGATCGACGTCCGGAAGCTCACATCGCAGAAAAACAACGTCAGGATTTCCTCAACCAAATGCATCGTTGGTTGCGGAAGGGATATCAGGTTCTGGTGGTTTGTAACAACGAAGGCGAAAGCCAGCGCTTTCAGGAAATCTGGAGTGAGTCAGGGTTCGACAGCGACTGTGCTCAGTCAAAAAACCTTCATCTGCTCACGGGTAGCCTTAGTCGAGGGTTTGTGGCTGACTCACTTGAGTGCGCGATTGTCACTGATGCTGAAATTTTCGGGCGCTACAAAGTACAGCGCCCTCGCCGCCTCAAATCACCCCACGCGGCAGCAGCAAAATCTATACTGCAAATCGATTTCGCAGATCTCGAAGAGGGAGATTACGTAGTACACCTGCAGCATGGTATTGGACGTTATGTCGGATTAAGGCGTTTACCACCGGTAGGTTCGCAATCTGAGAATGATGAAAAGGGCCCCGAATATCTGGTGATTGAGTATGCTGCCAAAGACTACGGAGACGAGCCTCCCAAACTTTACGTCGCTGTCAGTGAGGCTCACCTCGTCAGCAAATATATCGGGGCAGGCAAAGGCAGACCTCAATTAAACACGTTGGGGGGTCGTCGTTGGCAAAAAGCAAAGGCTCAGGCTGAAAAATCCATTCGGGATCTTGCGGGAGATTTACTTCAAATACAGGCAGCACGCGCAAGCGAATCCGGACATTCTTTTGGGGAAGACACACCATGGCAGAGAGAGTTCGAAAGTGCGTTTCTTTACGAGGAAACCGACGATCAAGTCCGCGCCATCGATGCCTCCAAACAAGACATGGAGCGTGCCAAACCCATGGATCGATTGATCTGCGGCGATGTCGGCTTTGGAAAAACAGAGGTGGCCATTCGCACAGCATTTAAAGCCGTGATGAGCGGACGCCAGGTAGCCATCCTGGTTCCAACTACAGTACTTGCTCAGCAGCATTACAATACGTTTGCTGATCGCATGGCAGATTACCCGGTGTGCGTGGAGTTGCTGTCCAGATTTCAAAAACCAAGGCAAAGTCGCCAAATTATTCAGGATCTGGCCACGGGGTCAGTCGACATCATCATCGGCACTCACAAACTCATTCAAAAAGACATTACTTTCAAGGATCTGGGATTGGTGGTCATTGATGAAGAGCAGCGTTTTGGTGTCGCACAAAAGGAGAAATTCAAATTAATGCGCAAAATGGTCGATGTCCTGACCCTGAGTGCAACGCCGATTCCTCGCACACTGCATCTCGCATTAATGGGGGCTCGTGACATGAGTACGATTGAAACGCCCCCGCAGGATCGTTTACCCGTCGAGACAATAGTGATTCCTTTTGATGAGGATGCCATCAAGAATGCTTTGCGCAGAGAGCTGAATCGTCAGGGGCAGGTTTTTTTCCTTCACAATCGAGTGGGCACCATCAACGTCATGGCTCAGAAAATTCAAGCTCTGGTTCCGGATGCGCGCGTTGTAGTGGGACATGGGCAGATGGAAGCAAAGGAACTAGAAGGAGTGATGCGTACCTTCATCAATGGAGAAGCTGACGTATTGGTATCCACAACGATCATCGAAAGTGGCATCGATATCCCCAACGCCAACACCATCATCATTGATCGAGCAGATCGTTTTGGGCTTAGTGAACTTTACCAGTTACGCGGCCGAGTAGGACGGTACAAACATCAGGCCTATGCTTACCTGTTGCTTCCACGGCATGCGGGTGTCCTGACGGATGCGCGCAAACGATTGAGTGCAATGAAACAGTACTCCAAGTTAGGCAGCGGATTCAAAATAGCGATGCGTGACCTTGAAATACGGGGAGCTGGCAATCTTCTGGGATCTCAGCAAAGCGGTCATATTACCGCCATTGGCTTCGATCTTTACTGTCAACTTCTCAAGCAAAGCATCTGCGCATTGCGCGGCGAAAAAATTCCTCCGCGTGTAGATGTAAAAGTCGACATGGATTTCCTTTTGACGAACCCAGGAGAAACCACCGAAGCACAAACCAAAGAAAGCAAGAAGTCATCAAGGCGCCGAGGGAAAGACAGTTTGGAAATTTCCATACCACGCGAAACGGCGGTTTACATAGAAACCACCGACGTCAGTGAAGCCCCCGCAGAGAAAGTCATTGCGGTCGTCAAGGAACCATCCTACCTACCATTGGATTACGTGACAGAACCTCAGCAGCGTATTGAAATATATCGTAAGATTGCTGAGATCAACGATACCGAGTCTCTTCAATCGCTTAGAAACGAACTGCGGGACCGTTACGGGCCCTTGCCTGATGCGGTGGAGCGTTTGATGCTGTTAAGCGATCTGAAGTGGAAAGCTTTCCTCAAAGGCATCAGTGAAATCGCCACCCAGCGAGATAAACTCAAAATCATGCGCAATGGGCAATGGGTCATGATGAGTGGTAAATTTCCGCGCCTCGTAAGAAAATCCGCCACCGCCAAACTCAACGAAATCCACAAGTTTGTCGAAATGTTCAGATAATTT
>JBDQII010000512.1:0-2705 GCA_040264395.1 Verrucomicrobiota bacterium | reverse complement strand
GGATCATATTTGTGAGTGTGGCATCGGGCACAAACCATCGACATCCCCAGAAAAACCGTTCCAAACGTTTCAACACGATCAAAGTTATTCTTTGCCTGGAATTCGGCGGGAATCACCCCGCCCTCGGAAGTTGTGGGGTTCATCCTCACAAAGCCTGTCGCCAATTGTTGATCAAGCGTCGGGTCGGGCAACAGATCCCCTGCCATTTGCCAGGTAATGAATTCATCAAAGGGCTGGTTGCTGTTCAACGCACGCACCACCCAATCACGAAACGGATAAATCCCACGACGATTGTCCAGATGAAGTCCATGGGTGTCCCCATATCGAATGGCGTCCAGCCAGAATCGTGCTTGATGCTCACCATACTTTGGATTACTGAACAATTGATCCAGCCATCGCTCGAAGGCTTCCTCTGTATCATCCGCGATGAAGAGGGCAAGATCCGATGGCTCCGGAGGCAGACCAGTCAATGTGAGTGCAGCTCTTCGTGCCAAGGTGGATTTCTCGGCTTCAACAGCAAATTCAATTTCATTATCGCTCAGTTCTTCAGCAATAAATGCATCAATGGGGTTGGGATGAAGATCACGCAATCGATCTACCCAATCCTGATCTCTGACGGGTTTCTTGAAGGCCCAGTGAGTGTCGTATTCCCCGCCTTGCGCAATCCATTGTTCCAACAACACTTTTTCATTTTCACTTAACTGGTTATCGGCATCCTCTGGCGGCATCGGGTCATCCTGGTCGCGAATCCTGGAAAGAATCTCGCTCTTCTCGGGTTGATCAGGATCCAGAGCGCGATATCCCCCGAGATCACGAATCGCTTCTTCACGCGAGTCCAACCGGATATCCTTGTCATTACGAGCATCAGGACCGTGACAAATAAAGCATTTATCGGAGAGAATAGGGAGAATCTGCTTGGAAAAATCGATGGACTCACCTGATGCACGCATGGAAAGCGTCATGCAAATGAAGGCAGTCAAACCACCACAAGCCAGACTTTGGTAAGGAATCATCATTGTTGTTTAAATATATATTCTTCTCCCCCCTCATGGCAACACCCCCGTGCAATTCATTAAGGGTCAAACTTAACTATTATTACTTTTAATCTTAACGGATGCTTGATCACAAATGCTCTTTTGTCCGGGTAAGACTCATCCGGCTCATGATGTTTCCAAAAAAAGCCCCCTGCGACCTATGTGTTTAATACTTGAAACAAGGAATAACATTTGAGAGGATATTGATGTTTATCAGTCAGGCTGAAAACAAAGAGATTAATCAGGAGCTAGTTATTAAAGGAAAAAAGAGATTCTTCAGAAGGACGCCTCGAGACATGACTCGAGTCAACCACCGGATAAGAGCCCGTGAAGTGCGGGTTGTGCATGGCGAGAAAAACGTCGTCATGGACACTCGGGAAGCGATCAAGTTGGCGAAGAACGCTGGTATGGATTTAGTTGAAATTGCCGGCAATGCCACGCCCCCTGTATGTCGTATCATTGAATACGGTAAATATAAATACGAGCTTTCCAAAAAGAAAAAAGCTTCCGAAACCCACAAGCAGAAAACCAAAGAAATCCAGCTGCGCATTGCGATCGATGAACATGATTATGGCATCAAACTCGCACGTGCGGAGCGATTTCTTGGTCAGGGAGATAAGCTTCATGTTCAATTACGCTTTCGTGGCCGTGAAAACGCCCACAGAAATCTTGGTTTCGACATGATGAAAAAGGTTTGTGAAGACCTGGGCACCATGGGTAAGGTGGATGTACGTCCTAATTTGAAGGGACGGCGCATTTCCATGACTCTTTCCCCCCTTCCCAAACCTCAGCAAGAGCGCAAATTCGGAAGACATCTGGAGCATATTTCCGAAGAAGCACTGGCGGCCGATGAAGGTGACGTTGATGAGCACGTTGATGAACACGTTGACGAACACGTTGACGCGACAGGGGAAAAGCAAGTGGAGGAAACTTCAAACAATCCCCAGGAAATTGTTTCAGCAGAAGCAACGGAGAAGAAAGATCCCGTCGCAGATAGCGAATAGTTTTTCATTTTAAAACATCCTGCTTCGATTCAAGATTCAGGCTCAACAACCTGCGGGATGTTTGGCTTGGATCTTTGTTTTTATAGGCAGTTAATGAAGCCATGTGAGTTGAATGTGTTCGATCTTGAAAAGAATCAGCAACATATTTCGAATGCCCCATGTGATCACGGCCTTTCTATGGGCGCGCATCACCTTGAAAGCAGGTGCAGAATTGGCTTTGGGCCCCCTGGCTCAGTCGTTTGAGTCCACCTTACATCAGGGCCTGCGTCAGGAGTTCTTTGGTCCATTGCTTTACCGAGAATCTTATGAATCCAAACGGACATGGAGCATTCCTTTCCTCTTCTCCCGCATTCAGGATGAAACCATCAATGCTGATGAGTGGGACTTGATGTATCCCGTATTGGGCTACGATCGGGTAGGAGAAGAATACCGCATTCAATTATTACAATTCATCAGTGCACATGGTGGACAGAAAGATTTGGATTCAGACGCTGACCGTCTGGCTATTTTTCCATTTTACTACCACCAACGCAGCAATCATCCAGAAAAGAACTACACTGCCTTCCTGCCATTCTATGGGCACATGAAGGATCGATTCCTGCGAGATGAGATCGATTTCATCTTGTGGCCACTCTATGTAAAAACCCGAAAAAATGACATCATCACT
>JBDQII010000511.1:0-2707 GCA_040264395.1 Verrucomicrobiota bacterium | reverse complement strand
TTGAAACCACTCAAGGTTTCCAATCAACTCATACGATTTGATGTACCCATCATGATCCTGGCATCAGCAATGACTTTACTGCTTTCACTGGACGGGTTACTGACACGGATGGATGGAACGGGGCTTTTTTTATCTCTTTGCGGGTATACCGTATGGCAATTCAAAAAAGGGAAAAGAGAACAACCAGACCAAAAACCCAGCTCAAACGGCGATACTCGACAAAAAGGAAAACCGCCTGCCTGGATTCCTTTGAAATCCCTGATCACGATCTTACTCGGCTTTGGTTTACTTTCAGTGGGATCACGCGGACTGTTGATCGGGGGAGTCGCCATCGCCACGGCTCTGGGGATAAGCGAACTCATCATTGGCTTGACCATTGTCGCCATAGGTACTTCGCTGCCGGAAATAGTCACTTCGATTATTTCCATTCGTAGTGGTCATCTGGACATGGCGGTTGGAAATGTGATCGGCAGCAATCTGTTTAATCTTCTGGGAGTTCTCGGGTTGACGGGTATGGTTGCCCCTCATGGAATTGCCATCCCAAAAAGCGCACTTGAATTTGATATGCTGGTGATGCTGGCAGTGGCCATCGCATGCCTGCCCATTTTTTTTACCGGCAAACAAATTTCACGCTGGGAAGGAGGGCTGTTCCTGTTCTATTTTTTCGTTTATACGGCTTTCCTCATTCTGGAAGGACTGGGAAGCCAGCACCTCCGAACACTTGCGTGGGTAATGAGTGTTTTTGTGGTTCCCATTACCGTGATTACACTGATGGTAGCGACTTACAAGGGCGCACGCAGCAAACCGATACGGAAGTGATACAACCATCTCCATGAAACCTGCCTCGATGATCTGCCTCCCTCAGGCTCAAGTCTTCGTCTGCCTCGCATCGTGGATGATCCTTCAGTCTCCCTTCTTATGGGCAGAATCACTTGAAGATTCCGTTGATTCATTACTGGCGCCATACGACCGTTCCGATGCACCAGGTCTGGCTTTGGGAGTGATCAAGGACGGCAGGACACTCTATGCAAAAGGATGGGGAATGGCGGACCTGGAGCAAGAGATTCCAATCACTCCAAATTCTGTGTTCGACGTTGCCTCTGTGTCAAAACAGTTTACCGGACTTGCCATTGCCATACTGGAATCAGAAAACAAACTGAACCTTGAAGACCCTATCAAAAAGCATGTCGCAGGACTTCCCGATGTATTTGCCCCCGTTCTACTGAGACATTTATTACATCATACCAGTGGAGTTCGTGATTGGCCGGGTCTTTTTATACTGGAAGGACGTCGATTTGATGATGTCATCAGTTTTCATGATATCCTGAAACTGACCCGTCGTCAGGAGGACCTGAATTTCTCTCCCGGTGAAATGTATACCTATTCCAACACAGGGTACAACCTGCTGGCACGAAGCGTTGAAACGATCACAGGAAACACCTTTTCAAGCTGGGTTCAGCAAAACATTTTAAGCCCACTGGAGATGCATGATTCCCATGTTCACGACGACCTTGGAAAACTGGTCCGTCATCGGGTTCGATCCTATCAAGGAAACAAACAAGGACCCTTTCAAAATGTCGGAAATCAATTGATGGCCCTTGGCTCCAGTTCGCTTTATTCGACCGTCCATGACCTCTTGAAATGGATGCATCATTTTGATCACCCGAAAATCACCCAGCCAAAGGTCATTGAAAAGTCGATGCAACCGGGATCTTTGAAACAAGGTGCATCCACGGGGTATGCCTATGGGCTGGGAGTAGGTGAATACCATGGCACCAAAAGGATTTCGCATAGCGGTGGTTGGGCAGGTTTCAGAACCTACCTTTTGTATTTCCCTGAATTCAAACTCGGCGTTGTCGTATTAAGCAATTGGAGTGGCATGAACACCTCTTCCATCGCCTACAAAACAGCCAGGCTTGTAATCGGAAACCAACTTAAGCCCATCCAGAATTCAACCCCTGAAAAAACATCCGCGCATACATTTGAACGTTCTGAATTGACACATGAGGCATGGGAAAAATGGTCCGGCCCCTATACTGAAACTGATCAAACTGAACCCACAGTCTGGCTCTTCAACCGGAACTCACAACCTTGGATAAGCCTTCCTGACGGAACAGGAGTGGAACTGACATTCCATGCACCGAACACTTTTTTTAATCCAGAGAAAAAACTGAAAGTGACATGCACTGCAGGCATCAACGATTGGCCACGCGCTTTGACTATCCAATCTCCCGGTTGGACCGGTTCCGCAAAGGAGGGTATCTCCCCAGATTTCAATCGATCCAAACTCGATGATTATACTGGCGTTTATTATTCACCTGAACTGCTCACCCATTACCGTCTTGAAGTGAGCGGGGTAAACCTGAAGGCCATTCATCAACGAAATGATCCTGTCACACTCAAACGATTCGCCAAAGACCGGTTCACATCACGGATCTGGTATTGGAGCAAGGTGGATTTTGACCGAGACTTCACAGGGAAAGTGACAGGATTACGAGTCACACAAGAAAGAAACCACAAGATCGTTTTGATCAAGCAAAGTATCCCTCAAGAACCCAAGTAGACCATAAAAAATTGCGCATCAGCTGCGTGAATAGAGCATGTGCAAGGGGTTATTTTCCACGACGAAACCAACCTTGTTTCTTTTTCTGGTCAGCTGCCTGGTCTGCCTCTTTCTTCAAGCCCTCAACCTCACCCACGACCTGCG
>JBDQII010000510.1:0-2722 GCA_040264395.1 Verrucomicrobiota bacterium | reverse complement strand
CTCATCGCAGGAAATTGTCTCACCATGAAGGTGATGCTTTCCAAGCCTTGCTTCGTGATCGCAAAGGTAGGTCCCGAAAAATAAACCACTCCAAGAATGGCGAACATGAGTGCCAGATTGCAATTGGAAAGTCGCTTGATCCCTCTGTCCAGTCCGAAGGATACTGATAGTGCAATAAGGGTGATAATCAGAACTATGGATCCGATTGTGAAACCGAACGACGGCTCCAGTCCAAAAAAGGTCTTGAATGATTCGGTGATCAAAGGGGTTGTCAGACCCAGTCCAGTGCTGGCTGAACCTATCAATCCAATCATGAACATGGCATTGACCAGCCTTCCCGGCCAGCGGTTAACAGCTGTTTTGAGGATGGGCGCACACGCATTCGCGAGACTGGGTGAGGATTCTTTTCGAACGTAATAAGCATGACTGAAACATACTGCTGACAGAGCATAGAAACCCCAGCCGATGAGCCCCCAGTGGAACATTCCGTAACTCATGGCCCATTGGTGTGCTTCAGTGGATTTTGGTTCGATATCAAAAGGGGGACTGAGATAATAATCAATCCACTCAATCGTTCCCCAATAGAGCAGTGCGGTTCCAATACCCGTTGAAAAAAGCATGCCAGCCCATGTCAATCCAGAGTATTGGGGTGGCTCGTCCCTGGGCCCCAGTTGGATGTTGCGATAAGGGCTCAAAGCCAGTCCAATGAGGAAAAGTATGGTGACAATACCAAATCCAATGTAAAGCCACCCCAATCGCTGTGTAAGGAACTGAAATGCAATCTCGATACTCCTGTTACCTCGTTCAGGAAAAAGAAACAATAAAGCCGACAAAAGTAAAATGACGCTTATTGAAATAATAAGTGTCTGCCAATCAACTGATTCAGGTTGTTTCGGTGAGTTGTTTGCGTCGTTAGTCATCAAGAGGAATGATATGAATCGTCACCATAGGGCCATCGACGCTCCATGGCGAGGATAGGTTCTTTATACGACGCACCCGATTCGGTATGGAACATGACTACAATTCAACCATCCGGTTCGTTTTTTCCTCACCGGATAGGTTTTGTTTCATTATCCGTAACGCAAAAAATTCTATTCGACTATCTTTTGCATTGAAAAAGAAGGTGGAAGGTTTTTGAATGCTCCCTTGCAGCGCCCGTAGCTCAGTTGGATAGAGCAACTGCCTTCTAAGCAGTGGGTCACAGGTTCGATCCCTGTCGGGCGTACCATTTTTTCCTAGTAAAAACGGTGTTTTTGGTTTTTCCAAGAATACCGTTTTTGCGTTTTGGGCAAAATTGGGGCATGACGTGTTAATTTATGCCTGAAAGAAAAAAACAACCTTTCAAAGTTCCCAGAAGACAAGCAAGAAGAGATTCGGTATCTGCATAAACAAAAAGGAATATCTTATAAGCAATTAGCTGAACGTTTCAAATGTAGCAGGATGACGATCTATAGGATTTTAAAAGGTAACGACTAGTAGGCCGCACAAGATTTTAAGTCCTATGCGTCTCAGCCTTTAACAAGGCCCTCCGTCATAACCTCTGATTTCAACCTCTTTCGAAAGAACCCAATCTCTCAGCATGACGAACTCTTGGCGGTGCTTTTCATGTCCATCCCAACCGTATTCTTCGTCTTTATAAGTCTTTTTGATCAAGGCTGCTTTTTTCCTCGCATCGAGGATCATCATTAGCTTTGCATTTGGCGTTCTTGCCTCTGCTAAAAACTGATTCATCTTCTCAATTGGAGAGAGACAGCCACGGTTTGCTAAACCGACGTACGGGGATAACTCGTACCGCGGGTTCAAATGCTGCCTACAGCTATGATTTCGAACATGGTGAGTCGGGGCAATTAACGTTGGAGTTTTGAATCACACCTAGCGATTATGCTTGAGCGAAGGGTCCTCAGCGCGTGGTGCCATCGCAATTGAAGGAAATCATAGCTCATTGAATTGTCATGGGCGGTCATCGATTACAAAAACGGGAGCGAAAAAGCATCAAGTGGATTTTGGAACTTGTCCTGAACGCGTACCATGTATGGCCAGGCACCGCAACTGGTTGCCTTTCGCCTGATGCCTTTGGAACGATCAAACCAAGCTCCACCTGTGGCTAAGTGGTCGCATGACATCATTGATCGGACACACAGACTGGTAGCCTCTACTGACCAATCGCTAGCCCCAATTACCCACTGGGAATGGGGTTTTGAAGACGGTGAGACCTCGACAGAAGCGAATCCCGTTCATCAATATAAGTCCGTCGGAAAGTATGGAGTTGTATTAAGGGTAAAAGGACCCACAGGCGAATCCAAGTTGTCGAAGGTCTGGGATGCGGCCTTCCAGAATAGAAGACAAATAAAACACCAACAGGCCTGGGCCTGGTTTTCCTTACCGACTCTTTTAAAGGCTTGGAACTTTATCGTTCTACCCAGCTCAGAGAAAGAAACTTCGCAATCAGATCCTTCTATATGCCGAGGTTCAAATTAGGGGTGAGCAATGAAGATTCGATCTGCCGCGTTGGGGTCACCGCGAGGGTCTTGCACGATTTCTGAATCCATTTCCACCCATAAAGGCACCCCAGGGCCTGCCACCCAGAGCTCGTGGTGGTTATCAGGATCACCAAGGTCGGTGATCGCAAATGGGACCACCGGAGTTACTTTCCCATCATCCTGTGCCATACCGATTCGTTGAAACTGACGCTCTGTTTCACCCGTGGTATCACCATTGATGG
>JBDQII010000509.1:0-2729 GCA_040264395.1 Verrucomicrobiota bacterium | reverse complement strand
TTGTGTCCGAAGCACATGACATCAAATTTGCCTGAGTCTGCAAGGAGCCTTGCAATGTTGTCAAAATGTTGCATGCCGAATCGCACTCCATCCAACTCGAGTTCAGCCAATTCGCCATGCAATTGGATGTGTGAGAACGCTTGACTGTTTTGTGTGATACGAAACAAGTCTCCGTCATTATTACCAAAAACGACATGGATGGGCTTGCTGAATCCTTCACCAAGCGCTTTGATGATAAACGGTGAACACAAGTCACCACAGCACAGTAAAGCATCGGCGTTTTTCATTATTTCCAGCGCTTTTTTAAGCTGCGTCAACTGATCATGAATATAGGATAAAATGGCAATTTTCATCGTGAATTTTAACTTTTAATTCTCGGGCGGGTATTTTTGAACACTGCAACCTCTTGCATCGCACCGGAAGGTTTCCTCTCTTTGAATTACCATGGTTTTCAACTTTTCCCGTGGAAGCCGAACCTCGCCTCGCAGGTTCGCTTGCTCTTGAATTCATCCTCCGCTTGAAAAGCTAAATAAAGTGCAAGGGTTCATCGATATAAATTTTTACGGGCAATGATTATGTTTGTTTTACAACTTAAACCGCAATGAACTTTCCCGGCCATTGTTAGGTGCATGGATTTCAGTATTTCTTGGAATCAAGGAGAAGGTAATCACACTCTTGAATTATCTGTGAATTACTTGAGATGAGCCAAATTTACTTTTGCTTTGATTCGGCCATTTCACCAGCTTTTCCTTGCGATCACGAGCAGGTATCTGGTTACCATCCACATCCTCATTGGATTGTTTTATTTTTAAACCTCTCCCTGGAGGCTGTCGCTTTCGTTGGAACCCGTTCGGAGGAAAACTATTTTTTTTCATTATTGCCACATAATGCTTCGAATTTCAATGCGGCCTTGCATTGATTGAATTCCTGATGGGGCCATGTGCCAGTGCCCTAAAAATTTCCACTATCTGGGGGCCTGCTCCCAACTTGGTTACGCATGAGGCAATGCCTGATGTGTGGAAAACAGTGATTATTTAAGCGCGGTTTCAATCACGCTTGAAAATGTAAGCTTTCATTAAAGAGGTGGATGTTTGCTGACTGCCAGTATCAAGTATCAAGTATGCGTATTCCATTGTTCTCCAAAGCAATTTTGCGTTCCTTGAACAGATTTCCAAGGGTTTGTTTGAATACTTTTTTACTGACGCCAAAATGATCTCTGATGAGCTCGGGGCTGCTTTTATCAGTCAGAGGTAGAAAGCCATCGTTGCATGAGAGTTGATCCAGTATCTGAGATGAAAGGGAGACTACTCTTGCTCCACGGTCAGGGTTGAGGGTGAGGTCGATCTTACCATCATCACGGATTTGTTGGATATACCCTTTCAGCTGATCGCCTGGATCAAGATGGGCGATTGAGGGGTCCCGGTAAAGAAGGCCCACGTGTGATTCATTGATCAACGCATTCAAACCCATGGGGGTGCGTTCTGAAATCAATAGTCTGACCGACTGGCCTCTTCTGTAGCGAGGGGCTTGTTTTTCCAGCCAGCGGTTCAATCTTGCACTCGCCACGAGGCGTTCAGATTTTGGATCAAGGATGATACGAACGACAATGATTTGATCTTTTCGGACGGGTTTTGTCTGTTCTCGATAAGGCAGTAACAAATCCTTTGGTAAACCCCAGTCTAGAAACGCACCTACATTGGGGTGAACACTTGTGACTTTTAATCCTGCAAACTCCCCGACAATCGCCTTGGGCCGATCGGTGGAGGCAATGAGTCGATCCTCTGAATCGCGATAAATAAAGACTGTGATCATGTTGCCCTCCTTCATGCTGTCAGTCACGTAGCGCGAAGGCAGGAGGATTTCTCCATGCTCCGCACCGTCGAGATAAAATCCCTGCGGTGTGTGATGTAGAATTTCCAAAGAATTAAGTCGCCCAATTTCAGCCATGTTGCATGTATCCTGTCATAGACTTGAGGAGGAGGCACGGTTAATTCAGGTAAATGTCATGTGTTCAATAAAACTCAAAAGGGATGGTGATATTCGATTTTGTGCATAAGGATCATTGACCAATTCTTTTGGGAAGCATAAAAACAGTTAAATCCATCAAAGCTTATGTATACCCATCCTGTTAATGCTGTGTCTGGTTTTAATTCTCGAAAAGTACTTCGCCATGCATCAAATTCCTTACGTCATGGTTTCACGCTGATTGAGCTTTTAGTGGTTATCGCCATTATTGCAATTTTAGCAGGAATGCTTCTTCCTGCGCTCAGTAAGGCTAAATCTAAAGCCAACAAAACCCTGTGTTTAAGCAATCAGCGGCAATGGGGTATCGCTATTCAGATGTATGCAGCTGACCATGACAATTCCTTTCCAGATAATTCCCAAGGGCAACATTTGAGCTGGATGGGGCCTTCCATGGCATCTTTCTGGAAGAATTATTTGATTGAATCCAAAAAGACAGAAGAGGAGAAGGGGAAGTTTCACCTCATATTTTGCCCTACGGACAAATGGCATCGGGTTGCTGACATGTGGAGGAATTCAGATCCCAATGCGCATTTAAAACCCGTTCTCACAGGCTATTTCTATCTTCCCGGACGCACCGCTTCGAGCGCTGATTACGATGTAAGTGGAGTTGAGGGTTGGGTGACTCGCAAAAAACTTGGTGGACGTTTTAAGAATGCTCCAATTTTGACCGACCGTCTTCAAGGGCTTGGCTCATGGAATATGTC
>JBDQII010000508.1:0-2739 GCA_040264395.1 Verrucomicrobiota bacterium | reverse complement strand
ATGGATACGCTGGACCCCGTCGTTGACAACGAGCGTCTCAAGCAGGATCGCGAGGAGGAGCCCGTTTCCATTTCCAAATTACGCAACAAAAACCTGAAGCTGCTTGTCGATCAATTTCCTGAGTTGGTTGATTTTTACAATGATTATGATCCTCTGGATGTCATCGATGAAGATCGAGAAAAAGATCAGAAAGCGATCGATGAACTCGAACCCGTTGACAGGGATCTGCTGAAACTGGAGCGTCATTTTTATGTCGTCGATTTTGAAAATGTAGGCGGCCTTGTGATGCCTATCATTCTGGAAATCGAATATTTCAATGGTAGCAAGGAAACGCGTCATTACCCCGCAGAAATCTGGAGGCAACACAGCGATCAGGTCAGTAAACTCCTGATCACACGTGAACCCATCCGTGCCTTGCGAGTGGATCCTCATCTTCAGACGGCTGACATCAACCTTGCGAACAACGTATATCCCCCTGAAATTCAGAAAGCTCGTTTCAAACTGTCTCAGGAAAAATTGGACAAGAACCCGATGCAGAAAGCGGGTCTGGGTCAGTCCGATGATGTTGAAGAGGCTGGCGACGAGGCGGGTGAATCCAATGAGTAGTGCTCCCTTCAAATAGTCGCAGATCCGAGTACCTTTTCAATGGCTTTGGTCAAAGCGCGTGTCATCTTCTGCACCTGGGTTTCAGAGCAGCAGTAGGGAGGCATGAGGACAATCACGTTTCCAATGGGACGGGTGAGTACACCGAGTGCCGCCATTTCCCTGCAGATTTGAATGCCAACCTGTTTCTGAATGGGCCATGGTTTGCGCGTGCGCCAGTCCTCAACCAGTTCGATACCTGCGACCAGACCCGATTGACGGATATCTCCTACAAAGGGTGATTTCCAAAGAGGGGCGAGAGATTGCTTCAAGTGTTGCTGCAGTTTGCGTCTCCCAGGCGCGCTGACTGTTTTTTTCAAAAGCCCCAGACTCGCCAATGCCGCAGAAGAGCCCAATTGATTTCCGGTATAACTGTGTCCATGAAAAAAACTTTTGAACGAGTCATAGGGTCCGAGAAAGTTTTCATACACAGCTTGAGTCGTCAGTGTAGCTGCCATGGGGAGATAACCGCCCGTCAGCCCCTTGGCCAGGCACAGAAAATCGGGCTGTATCCCTTCTTGATGTGAAGCAAATATCGAACCGGTTCGCCCGAAACCTGTCATGACTTCATCTGCGATCAACGGCACCTCTGCTTGGCGTGCCAGAGTGGCCACGCGTTTTAGCCATCCCTCGGGTTGGCCGACCATTCCCGCGACTCCCTGGACAACGGGCTCAAAAACAAATCCTGCGTAATTTGTCTTTTTCTTTTGTCCTGCCTCAAAATGTTGCCCTACTTTTCCGACGCATTCCCAATTGCATTTTCGATAGTCCCTGGCGTCTGCCCGTTCAGGCTTTGCCTTGTTGAACGGACAACGATAGCAGTAGGGCGACATGGCTTTGTCTGATGAAAACAACAAGCCAGAGAACGATTTGTGAAATAAATCGACCTGACCAACGCTGACGGCACCAATCGTGTCACCGTGATACGCATGATCAATGGAAAGGAATTTCGGGCGATGACCTCTTCCTGATCTTCTGGCATGTTCGTAAGCCAGTTTAAGGGCTGCTTCAAGTGCGGTGGAGCCATCGTCTGAAAAGAAAACTTTACTCAGCTTCGGATTTTTAAACCCACTCCCGGGATCTTTGAATAATCCAGGACGGTTGGCTGTTTTCACCAATTGCTCTGCGAGAAGCGAGGCCGGTTCATTCGCGAAACCAAGAGCGGAGGAATGGGCAATCTTTTTCAGCTGATTCTGGATCGCCTTGTCAAGGGACGGATGACGGTGACCGTGAAGGTTGGTCCATATCGATGCATTGGCATCGAGATAGCTTCGATTGTGTTGATCCTTCAAAACGGCACCTTTTCCGGACTTGATGACGATGGGCTCTTCTTTCGTCCAATCCTGCATCTGGGTAAATGGGTGCCAGACGTAGTTGAGATCTTTTTGTGCAAGAGGATGCATATTTTCAGGAAAAAGGGCTCAGTTGCTCGTGGCAATGAACCAATTGTTTCACAAGGTTTTCAATAGCGGCGCTTGAGTGAGATGCGCTGAGGGTGATCCGCAGTCGAGACGTGTTGGGAGGAACCGTTGGATACCGTATGGCAGGTACGAACAATCCTCGATCCATGAGAGCCTTGGATAATCGAACTGCTTTTTCGGCATCACCCACCCACCAGGGAAGGATGGGAGAAGTCAATCCGGCTGTTTGATGCAGCCCAGGTTCTGTGCCTCCACTCGGGTTCCTCCATGGATCGCCTACAGCCTCATGGAAGGTCTGAATACGATCGAACAGAGTCTTGCGCAAATGGTCGCCCTCTTCCGATGTAGTGATATCAATGCAAGCCAGTGCGGCTGCGCTTACCATGGGAGAAGGTGCAGTGGAGTATATAAACGAGCGTGCTTTGTTGATCAGAAAGTCCACCAATAACTTTGAGCCTGCGATGAACCCACCTGAACATCCAAGCGCTTTTCCAAGCGTACCCATCTGGATATCCACTTGTCCGGATAAACCTTGTTCCTGAATCAATCCTCCCCCGTGTTTTCCAAATAATCCTGTTGAGTGGGCTTCATCAATCATGAGCCATGCCCCATAAGCATGCTTCAATGCCGCCATCTGCTTGAGCGGTGCATGATCGCCGTCCATCGAATAAACACT
>JBDQII010000507.1:0-2766 GCA_040264395.1 Verrucomicrobiota bacterium | reverse complement strand
CTATAACCTGGGACTCAGCCTGGCATCGGATAACAACCTTCAAAAGGCAGCCGATGCGTTTTCGACAGCGATCAAACTGAAACCAGCTTTACCTGATTCATATATTGGATTAGCCACTGTTTTTCTTCGTGCCGGCCAACAGCGGGAAGCCAAAGCTACACTGGAAAAGGCGCTGAACATTGCTCCCAGTCATCCAAGGATCACTTCAATGCTGAAACAGTTACAGTAAGTCACAGGACGGTCTGCCTTGCGATCGAATTGACTACCCTAGAGGCTTTGGCTTTTCATGATGATTATTAGACTGTGGAAGAAAGCTAAGTGTAAGATCATTCCAATGCCTTGAAAGCCTTTGAAGGCTATTGAATGTTCGGTAGTCTGGTAAGGCCGTTGTTCGTCTGTCGGGATCAAGGAATAAGAGCCGATGTATTTCTCGCATTCCACTCTTATCAGGTCAGGTAGATCTATCAAAAGTATATGGCGATACTCATTTTGTTGCTTGGCGCATCAGCAATAAAAAACTTCCTTAGGAGTGACAAGCAACACACCTTGAGCCAAAATTCTCAGATTGCATGAAGGTGCTGCATGAATACTTATTTTTCTGGGATTTTTTATAATTCGAAATGAAGATATCACCAGTCAGTAAGCGAAAATTGACGAAAGATTCCCTTTACTAATGATGGATCAGGATCCGCAAATAACTGCGAATAATATCATACAATTAGCTAACTCCACTCCATTTGGTGTGGGTGGACGGAGAGCTTGCTATGTCCATCCTGAGGATGCCTCGAAATGCATCAAAGTTTTGCGTCAGGACGAACAGCGGACTGTTCGAATCCAGAAAAAGGGAAATTTGTTTCCAAGAAGCTGGCGCCGCGAATATGACAATAATGCCCATGAAGAAAAGTTACTGAGCCGGATTCATGCTCAAATCGGTAGCAAGATGGCTTCTCACCTTCCCATGTGTTATGGCTTTGTTTCTACAGATTTGGGAAAAGGCCTGGTCCTGGACTTGATCCGAGATCACGATGGTAAAATCTCTCGGAGTCTGCGCGAATGGATTACACTGGGAATTGACTTGGAATCTATCAAGCCTGCTTTCATGGATTTAGGCAATTTCCTTATTGAACACTCTATTTTGACACGCCATATATTAGACCACAATTTGGCTTTGAGCCTCGGTAAATCTGGTGGGCGAACTTTTTACCTTATCGATGGAATTGGTGATGCGGCTTGGTTACCTTTGGCTCAATGGTTTCGGCCCTTGGGGCGTTTAAAAATCAAACGTAAACTGGATGCAGCTTGGCCACGTTTTAAGGCATTTGCCACCAATGGCGGCGTCACTGATCAACTGAAAGAAAACAGCAGCTGGGGGCAAGGTATACTCCAACATCGGGACTGAGGGTTAGATTCCCAGCAGGCAATCATACAAACATGAGACAATCTTGGTCAGAAAAGCTTAAACAATCAATACGTCCGTCTTTTTACGCATTCTTCTCTAGAAATAGAGAACGATTCAAGTGCCCTATTTGCGGTTACCAGGGAGCTTTTAAGGACAAAAGAGTAAGTAAGAATCCAAACATCATCCGCAAATCTTCCAAGTGTCTTGGATGCGGCAGCACTGAGAGACACCGCATGATTCACCTCGTGCTAAAGGATGTCTTCGATCAATGGAATCCATCTGAAAAATCAATACTTCATATTGCACCCGAAGAATGCTTGAAACTTGAACTTCAATCCAAATTTGAAACCTATCATACGGCAGACTTGGAGCGCGAGGATGTTGACTTCAAGGAGGACCTGCAGAAATTAACTTTTCCTGAATCTTCCTATGACGCAATGATGGTTTCACGTGTCCTGACTATCCCCCCGGATTTAAAGAGTTGTTTATTGGAAATACACAGAGTGCTCAAAAAGGGGGGTATTGCTATTATCGCTGAAACATATATCCATGAAAAAACACTGACATTCGAGGGAATGCGCCAGGGAAGATCCCGAGAAATTGGTGCTGATTTCATGCACCTGATGAGGTCTACTTTTGATCAAGTCGACTTTTACAACTCTGAGCGCTATGACGAAGCGTATCAACTCATCAATTGTATGATGTTGGATCATCAGCCAAAAGATGGATATCCCAATGAAGTGAGAATGCCTGGGGTCGGTTTTAAAGAAGTGGTGGCCATTTGCCATAAACATTTCTAACACATGAATTCACCTCTCAAATGGCTGCGCAGGAAAGTCGAACTTCATAGACTTTCTGCACGGCGCATAACATTAGAAGAAGAACTGGCACGCTATTTCAAAGCCCCCATACGATTGCGCCCCGCATCAGCTAAAGGTGGTTACGACGAAATTTACTTAGCTTGCACAAACGCTCAAAAGCACGCAGTGGTGCGACTCAACAACCCACACAAAACCGTCAATGATCCGATAGGACCTTGGGATCCCGGGGTTCCTCTGGAAGCAACTGGACGGTTGGATCGAGAATGGGATGCTTATCAATGCCTTGTACAATCGAGCTACTCCCCTAAACCACTCTGGCGCGGAGAGGACGTACTTGTGTGCGAATGGCTTGATTGGATACGTGCGTCCGTTCATTTAAGTCGCACTCGAAACGATATTCTCAATACATCAGCGCTCATCTTCCCAATACTCACATATATGCACGGACAAGGTTTGACACACCTTGACCTTAATCTTGGGAATTTCCTTCTTTCACCAGATTTAACAAAAGCTGTGGTCATTGATTTTGAATTTGGCCCTCAAGCG
>JBDQII010000506.1:0-2778 GCA_040264395.1 Verrucomicrobiota bacterium | reverse complement strand
GGTCCGCAAACAGCCTTAATGATGACTACTTTTGACAACGCTTTCGTCATGCAGAGCAACGGGCAACAGGTCACTCAATCGAAGGACTGGGATAAGCCGGTTTACATGGAAGTGACTCGGTTTTTGAGTGCAGGAGAAAACCTGATTGAAATCGATGCGGAGATGTTCGGCGGAGCTGCGGGGTTCATCTGCCAGATTGTGATGCTGGAAAAAGACAAGCAAACGCGCACGATTATCAGCAATGCTCAGTGGGAGGCCCGTCCCCCGGGTGGTGATTGGGATACTGCCAAAGTCCTCCACATACATGGTGAAGGCCCTTGGGGAAATATCCTTAACCCAAAGGAAACGATCATGTCCACGAGGCCGGTTTCTGCTGTTCGTGCTGCCTTGGTTAAAAATGACTTTCTCATGAGGTCCCTGGGTCGTCCGCATCGTGATCAGGTAGTGGCCACCCGTCCTGCTGAACTCACGACCTTACAGGCCATTGATCTGGCGAATGGCGACATCCTTGCCCAATACCTGCAGCAAGGCTCCCAACAGCTCACCGGTAAGCATGGTCTCGGGAACTGGCTTTATCGTCACGCCTTGTCTCGATCGCCCACCACTGGTGAGTTGAATGTTCTAAAGGATGTGCTGGGAACCGGACCTGATCCAGCTGCTGTAGAAGATTTGCTATGGCTCGTTTTCATGCAACCAGAATTTCAGATGATTCGATAAGATTGCGATATCCACTTTGAATGACATGAACTCCGAACTCCTTACTCGAAGAGACCTCCTCAAGCAGCTCAGTGCTGCATCTGTTGCAACGCTTGGAATGGGGGCACCCAAAGTATGGGCTGAGGCTGATGAGGTTGTTCACCCAGCTGCCAGAGCAGATTCCTGTATCCTCATCTGGCTTGCAGGTGGCATGGCTGCACCGGATACCTTTGATCCCAAGCGCTATCTGCCATTTGAACTGGAGCTGGATGTGGACAAGATCCTCAGCACTTTCCCAGCGATTGATACCGTGGTGGATGACATCAAGCTCACTGAAGGGATGGAACACCTTGCGCGTGTCATGGACCGCGGTACATTGATACGCTCAGCGGTGCAGCCGGATCTTGGCAGTATCCTGCACTCACGTCATCAATATCACTGGCATACCGGCTATGTGCCACCAATCACCGTTGCTGCGCCTCACATCGGAGCTTGGATGGCGAAGGTGCTCGGACCGAATAGCGAAGTCCTTCCTCCCTTTATCAATATCGGGCAACGACTCGAGGGCGTGGGTGAAAAGGAAGAACTCAAAGCTTTTACCACCGCGGGTTTTTTGGGGTCACAGTTCGGTCCCATGAACCTGCCATATCCAGCAGACGCCTTGAAATCAGTCCAGCCTTCCAAGGGAATGGAACCGGGGCGTTTCGCGAATCGCTATCGTCATTATCGAAAATTAATTGATCAGAATCCCAACCGCGCATGGGTCAGCGATTACCGACAGGAATCCATGTTGCGTTCGATGGATGCTGCACATCGGCTATTGCAATCTGATGAGCGCCAGGCCTTCGACCTGACGAGGGAGCCTCAAGCAGTCCGCGAGATTTACGATACAGGGCGATTCGGGCAGGGATGCCTGCTGGCTCGAAGGTTGGTCGAGTCTGGCGCACGTTTCATCGAAGTGACCACCGAGTATATACCATTCAAACATTTCGATACTCACGAAAATGGACACACCACCATGAAGCGGATGAAGTCGGAAATCGATCGGCCGATTGCGCAACTCATTCTCGACCTTGAAGAGCGAGGGTTGTTGGATCGGACTCTTGTTGTCGTTGCCAGTGAATTCAGTCGTGACATGATGATCGAGGGCGTACCTGGTTCCAGTGCCCGTGATCAGTCCCGCGCCAAGACTGATAAACTCAAGGAAATGAAACAGTATGGTTTGCACCGCCACTTTACCGGAGGCACAAGCGTGGCGATGTTTGGGGGCGGCGTGAAGAAGGGATACCGGTATGGCCGGACAGCTGACGAGCGTCCCTTGGTAGCCGTGGAAAATCCGGTTTCTATTGCAGACCTTCACGCCACGATTTATACCGCGATGGGAATAAGTCCCATGACGGCGTATGATATTGAGAAACGGCCTTTCTTCATCACAAAAGATGGTCTGGGTAAACCTGTGGCCGATATCTTTGCATGATCATTTCTTCCATGCTCCGTCCTAGAATGAGATGGGTTACCGAATCAACCAAAAGAGGGGGAACCTAGCTTGCTGCTCTTTGCAAATACTCATAGTGCACCATTTATTGTAGGTCTTAGTATCGGGATTGCCTTCATAAATGCCGCAAAGTGTCATTGAGTCATATTTCACCATCAACGATCCAGCCTGTATCGCTGATGATCGAACCTCAATCTGTTTTTGAAAATGTTCAGAGGACTTCGGGAAACTTGGGCAGACCCTTCGTGAAATCAGCGATTTCATTTTGCAAACACATTCGCCCCTCTCAGAAGGCCTCAATGTTATCAGAGCTTCATGATTTTCCATTGTCCAATCGCAATGCTTGTGGTTTTGGCGACATAGAAATCAAGGCAGGATCAAATAAACCATGGTTATGTGGAAAATAGAAAGGCATGTGAAATATATTTCCTGCTTGTTTTGAACTGGGGCTGCACATTCAGTTTTAGGCCATGATCATCTCAGGAACAGGATTTCAGCCAAGCTGCCCCTAAATTTTCCCTGCTGCTCTCATTTCTTCAGTCAGCTTTCTTTGATAGGCATCGCGGACTTGAATATCTTCTTGAGCC
>JBDQII010000505.1:0-2788 GCA_040264395.1 Verrucomicrobiota bacterium | reverse complement strand
GTTTCAGGTCATTGTAAGCAGATGCAACCGTGAGGATGGTTTCGGCAGGCGCGTTTTGATCCGCAAGCAATTCATCCATCACCCTCACCGCATCGTTGGTACGCAAGGTCAAAACGTAGTTGGACATTAACTTGTAGGCAACATCCAGATTGGTTTTGTTGGAAAGATACATTTGTTCCAACTGTTGGATGGAGCTCTGAATCTGCCCCAGTTGAGCCTGGCCTTGTTTCATTCGATGAAGCTGCTGCAGCAGTTGACCAATTCCTTCGTTCTCGTAGTCAAACTTATAACAGGTCTCTGTAATCAAGATAGCATCATCCACTCTTTGAGTCATTGCCAGCAGATTGGAATAACGGAAGACCGCCTCAGGACTTGAAGGGCAGAGAGCCAATGACTGACGAAATGCAAAATCGGCCTCCTCCAGCAGTCGTTGCTCCTCTTCAAGGGTCTTAGGTCGCAAATGCTCAGGGCATTGAGGACCCAAGCGCCATGCGTAAATACCAGCGATTCCGCTGCGGAGTTTTGAAAAGGCTTTTTGCCCCCAGTCATCGCGCACAAATTTGGGATCACCTTTAAAGTTGGAAAAGTCCCCTTTTAAATACACGTCCTCTGCAAATTTCACCACCTCTTCGATCGTAGTATCTTCGTCCACCCAGTTACCGATCAGTCGATCCATGTATTTGGACCAGAATTCATGATCTTGCTGGAGCATCTCTTCGGTAATCGCAGGCACTTCCTCGCGATTAATTTTCATGATAATGCCAAAGGGACTCAAGTGAGGATACATCCACTCAAGTGGCATGCTCTCTTCGATATAGAACTCATGATCTGGGTTTTCATCAAATATCACCTTGGTTAACAGGGCATTGATAGCCATTACTGCCGCCTGACCTTGAACGAGAATCCTACCATCCGGAGTCTCTTCAACGATTTCTCCAGGCTTCAGCTGGTTGTTAGCCTTTCGAAACGCCGCTTCAGACATGTATTGAAGATAGGCATTTTCAGAATCTTTTACTGAAGGCGTGTAGATTTCCTTCACTGGGTAAAGTCCTCTGGCCTTACGTTTTTGCTCAACGAAGGAGCCGAGGCCCATCATGGCATTGTCAGCCGGAGAAAAAGCTCGAGCAACCCAGTTGGTGCTGAGATTGAGTTCCTTTTCTTTTGTGGATCGAAGCATCTCCTGGAAAAATGGCAAATCTTGCTGGGCACTCCTGAAATAGTGCGCACGGATGTAATCCAGGTAGGTGTTATCAGCCAGAGCATTCTGCGTGATAATATAAACGTCACGGCGATCGAAGTCTGGATCTCGAGGCTTCTTGCTTGCGGGGATAAAACTCTCGCAAAAAATCATGTAGGTTGGATTGAATCTACCAGGATCGGTTCCACCAAAGAGGACCGCTCCCTCGGCCATCTCGGGATAAACCTCATAAGGAGGTTTGAACATGTCGTGACCAAACCAGTAGCCGAATAAATGGCCGTGCTTTTCATTCACCCACCAATGACTCATTACAGAGTAAAACGGGGACAGGAAAAAGATGACCAGGATAGCCTTCATGGGTGCTCGCGTTCTGGATATTCCAAAGAACAAAACAAAAGCCACGGCTAGAATAATACCGTAGAGCGCGGTGAAATGATCCAGAGGGTGCACTCTCTCAAGTCCAACTTTGCCATATAAGGCTAACCCTGCTGCAATAGAGCCCCCAACCAGAGCTGGCATTCGATAGCGCTCATAATGACGAGCTAAAAAGACAGAAATCAGGGCAACTCCGTATCCCATGAATATGGCGATTAAAACATGGGAGGAAGTAAAGAACACTCGATTCAGGTCCTGACTTTGTTTGTCAGGAGGCGGATTCAAAAGAATCATCAATAGAACTGCCAGGCAGAAGAATACAGCCAGCAGCCCGGTCAACCATGACCGTTCCCTCTTGGCCATGCGTTTCCAAAAGTAAAAAGGTACCAGCCCTGTGAGCAACATGACAGGCGAGAATTCAGATGCTGCACCTTTGAAATACAGATACATCTGTTGAATGAATCTGAAAGGCGAAGTCGTGGGATTGGCGCGCTCATACTGCCCCCGACTGAACGCATGCATGAAACCATCCCAAGTCCTTGGGTAAGCCCAGTTCATGGGAGGGTTGGTTGATGAAGCAATCGGCATGTAAAAATAGAACGATGCCCCCACTAACCAGGCCAAAGTCAGAATAAGCACGGGACGCCATTCGGTCATCACGGCTTGCGTCTTATTCCATGCCCAGGCAAAGGCTCCCAATGAGGCAATGCCTACAGCGTTGTAGATCACAAACAGGGCAAAGTTTTCATCAAAGGAGGCCACCATGCCATTCCACTTGGCCAGAAGTCCCAGGATGTAGACGATACTGTTGACCATGAAGAGATCCCGACCAAGTTTTAAGTTGGTCGCTGCAATCGCAACCTCGATCCCCATGGCAGCAACAATCAATGTTTGATGATTATTGAAACAAATACCAAACAGGAAAAATGCCAAGTATAGGTAGCGCTTCCGCTCAGGTATGTAAACCCAGCGCATCAGGCAGACAAGCACCCCCATCAAGGAAAGAATGCTCAGGGTATACACTTCGACAATGACCGCCTGACTCCACATGAAACCATTGAAGCCCAACAACATTCCCGCAACCCAGCCAGAGACACGACAAACCCAATCTTCAAGCTTTTGATCCAATCCTTTCAGCTCTTCCATCCCCTCAACGATCATGCTGCTGCCACGCGAAACCATGAGCGACAAGAGACCGCAAGCCGCTGCAGCTGC
>JBDQII010000504.1:0-2789 GCA_040264395.1 Verrucomicrobiota bacterium | reverse complement strand
TCGCAGTGGACCCCAGGAAATGCCGTCTATTCATCAGTGGGTTGCTGTTATGAAAGGAATACTTCATGGCAGATAAACAAATTCGCTGCTGTTGATGAGCACTCGACAAAGAGTTGCCAGACTTTCCTGATCCATCAATTCGCGGGCTCCCTTGAGTTCGCTTTGGTTCGGCTGGCGGCCCAGTATGAGTTGGAATGACATCACGATTTGATCTGCGGTTGAAGCATCTGGCGGGCAACGAGACAGGACTCGCTTTTCCAGATGCTTCGATTGCTCCTGAACAAACGGGCTGTTGAATAAGTTCAGCGCTTGAATGGCAGTGGTGGATTGGTTTCTGCGGGACATGGGCTGGCCAGCATCCGGGCAGTCAAAGGCTCCGAACACGGGCACGCGCTCCATGCGAACCTTGTGCGCATAAATCATTCGCTTCATTCCTTGAGCCCCGAATTGACTGACAGGAGGGTAACCATCCAGCCCCCCTCGCTTCTTGAAAAAATCAAAGCCCGGCCCCGCCATTTCGAGATTGAGCTTCCCGCTGACTTGCAACAGGGAGTCACGAATAGCTTCGCCTTCCAGCCGTCTCCCCGGAAATCGCCAAAGCAGACGCATGTCTGCATCTTTTGCCAAACCTGCCTGATGAACGCGGCTTGACTGCCGGTAGGTTCGGGAACGAAGGATGAGTCGATGCATGTGTTTGATGGACCAACCGCTCTCCATGAACTCCGCGGCCAACCAATCCAGAAGTGCCGGATGGGAGGGGGGAGCTCCGTTCAACCCGAAATCGCTTGGGGTGTCTACCAGACCTCGCCCGAAATGAAACTGCCAGATACGGTTGACCATCACCCGTGCCGTCAGGGGGTTGGCTGGGCTGGAGATCCAACGGGCCAATGCGACTCGACGTTCCGTTCCACTGTGTTGCGGGCTCAACTCAAGATCGCCCAGAGGAGGTGAAAGACCAGGGGTGACCTGCTGTCCGGGTTGTTCTGGATCACCTCGATGAAGGACATGGGTGATCTCGGGTTTGCGGAAAATCCCTCCGTAAATCATCGGCGCTTGTTCCAGTGCGTTTCGTCTGGAAATCAACTGTTTCTGTTTGTCGAGAAGCGCCTTGCGGGCCTGCAGTCTGTCACGAGTGGTGGTGGCAATATTGACACCCTCTGAATGCTCAATCGGAATGCGATCCCATGAACCGGCGATGGTTTGCCATTGGCCTGATTCGTCGGCGATTTCAATGCGATACTCGATCGGAAGCCTGTCCTTGAATTGTCCTGTACGATCTCGCGACCAGTTGATGCGGTCAACTTTCTCGATGCGAGGTAACTCAAATTGAACCCAACCACCGCCTTTTTCATTCGAAATCCAGCTATGATTGTTCCCGTAAAGTCCTTCGTTGATGTGCTTGAGCTGGTGGATGCCCGACTCCGAATAATTACCTGAAGAAGATGTCTTAACCCCCAGTGATGAATGTGCCACATTGATACTTCGGGCACCCGCTCGAAAAATCTCCAATTCATCCAAGCATGGTTCGTGGCGGTTGTTGCCCTCTGTTCCCAAAACCGTAAAACGAATGAAACGTGCATCGATCGATTCAAAGCGCTCCACATTTCCAAGATGATCGACGGGGGCTCGTCGCGGTGAATGATCAGACGCATTTATACTGGCGAGCGGTTCCAAAAGAATCAGTTGATGCTCGATCGCTTTCAAGTGTTGTTCCACCTTGGCCAGATCTTTTGATTTCTGGTCTTCAACAGCTTGGTTTTTGATAGGGCGATCCCCGTATTCAACGCCGGCAAAGAAAGCCTGAAAGGCATAATAATTCTCTGCGGAAACAGGGTCAAACTTGTGATCATGACAGCGTGCGCATCCGATGCTGATTCCGAGAAAGGTCTCTCCTGTGCTGACAATGATTTCATCCAGTGCATCCTGGCGGGCAAGGCGCTTGGAAGCTTCATCCTTTCCTATTTGACCGGGCAACAGGGCCGGTGCGGCGACGAGAAAGCCGGTGGCGGCATCCTGGCCCGTGGAATCACCTGCCAATTGTTCGAATACAAATTGATCGTAGGGTTTATCTGCGTTGAAGGCATGAATGACGTAGTCTCGGTACGGCCAGGCGTTCTTTCGCTCCGTGTTGACCTCGTATCCATGCGTATCGGCATACCGAACAAGATCCAGCCAATGCTGTGCCCATCGTTCTCCGTATCGCGGACTAGCCAAAATCGATTCGACTGCTTTCTGGTAGGTAACCTCTCGGTCAGGTGCTTTCGAAAAGGCCTGAGTTTCTTCGAAAGAAGGGGGCAAGCCCGTCATGTCGAAGTAAAGCCTTCGCAATAAGGTCCGAGGAGATGCCTCCTCCTGTATCGCGAGATCCGATCCGGCAAGTCTGGCTTGCACGAAGGAATCGATCGCTGGCGAATCGTTTGAAGGCGGTTTGGGTTTTTGTATGGGTTGAAACGCCCAGTGTGGATTCGGCTCCCCGCCGTGTAGGTTCATGGACACGCCCCACCCAGCCAGGCAGCCCAGGAGTAAAACCAATGGTTTAATGGAGTGAGTCATGATTGGTCATCTTAAACAGATTTCAGCATGAAAATCAATTGTTTGAGATAAAATGTGTGGTCGATATGCATGCTAACATTCTCATGATCATGCCCACCCGATCTACCCTCGAGTATTGCCTTTGAGTATGTCGGTGAATAATCTGGGAAATATCCCTTGCAAATGAGTTGCACTGGATTGAATTTGAACATCTATCAATTCAGTGCGCATGCATAACCGCATACATAGAAAAATAG
>JBDQII010000503.1:0-2789 GCA_040264395.1 Verrucomicrobiota bacterium | reverse complement strand
TCGGCACAAATCACCCCGCGGCTCTGAACTTGTTTTTTTGAAAGCCCCTGAAAGCAAGGAGCTGATTGAACTTTGTTATTTCCCAAACAGTGGCCCTGTGGAAGTGCAGGAAGATTTAACGCATCTAGCGTTTATCGTCGAGAGCGTGGAAGCGTTTGGAAAACACCTGGAATCCAGTGGCGAGACGTTTTCAGATGGCCCTACCATGAAACCTGATGGCAGTGGAGGTTTTGCGTTTGTGGACGCACCTGAGGGATATGAAGTTGAATTGATTGAACGCAGACAGTAAGCGGTCAGTCGAGAGGCATTTGACTATCTTGAATCAATAATTCAATCCCCGGACAAGCGTGCCTGTCCGGGGATTTTTTTTGAGAATGAACCTCTAAGTCGCAAAGTCAGGAACGAATACAAGGCATTACTGACGCCCTGGTCGCGATCTTTGGCGTTGACCCCGGCCCTGCCCCTGGCCTCGACGCTGCTCTTGCCCTCCGCGATTCCTGAGGCCCTGACCTGCTTTTTCAGCCTCCTCACGCGTTATATAGCCGTCTTTATTGGCGTCCAGAACACCCATTAAGCGCTGCATGCGCTCAGGGAGCTCGTCCTTAGAAATTTTATTATCTCCATTGGCATCCGCTTGCATCAGGCGATCTGCCATCTGCTTCCCTCCGCCTGCCTGACCTTGACGACGTCCTTCATTTTGTCTGGAATCACCGCGTTCAGGGCCACCCTTTCCCCTACGAGGTCGAATTTCATCAATGGTTAGGTTCCCATCTCCATCGCTGTCGAGCTTCTTTAAAACGGCAGCGGCGTTTTTGATTTCAGATGCGGAAAGCTCACCATCCTGGTTAATGTCAAGGGCCGCGAACACTGGAGGCCCACCTTGAGGTCCACCAGGACCACGCTCAGGTCCACGACCTTGTCCCCTGCCTTGTGCTTGTGCCTGTGTATTGATGGTGATCGCTGCGGAAAGAGCGACCAAGGCCAATAAGATTTTTTTATTTTTCATTATGATTTCTTTGATTGTTTGTTCGTTAATGAGAGACGACGACAATTGCAAGCTGGTTACAGTAGGTTGTAAATATTCCATTCTCAGCGCCATTTTTTCTGTATGGATGAATAAAGGTATTTCTGATTGGCGAGGCTCAAGCTATTCCACTAGCATGCTCTCATGAGCAGGTTTTTCACCACAGGTGGCACTTTGCACCATGACAGTCCTTCCTATGTTGAAAGAGAGTCCGACAAGCAATTGTTTGATTTTCTCTCGCAGGGAGAGTTTTGTTATGTGCTTACGGCCCGACAGATGGGGAAATCCTCAAGTATGGTGCGGGCTGCAATGCGATTGAAAGAAGTAGGCATTGACTCGCTCATACTAGATTTAACCGCTATTGGCCAGAACCTGAATATCGAGCAATGGTATGATGGATTATTGGTAAAAATTGGCCAGACAATGCATCTGGAAGATGAACTGGAGGATTACTGGATGGACCATCCAAGAATGAGCCCGGTTCAAAGATGGTTTCAAGCAGTACGCAATGTCATATTACCTCGTATCGATAAAAAACTCGTTGTTTTTTTCGACGAACTGGACATGGTCCGCAGTTTACCTTTCCCAACGGACGAACTTTTTGGAGCAATCCGTCAGTGTTACAATCAGCGCATTGAAGATCCCGAATACCATAAATTGACGTTTTGCCTACTGGGGGTGGCCACACCTGCTGATTTGATCAAAGATCCCAATGCAACGCCGTTCAATATCGGACACCGGGTGCCACTCAACGATTTTTCCCATGAAGAGGCTCTTCCTCTTGCTAAAGGTTTGGAAGAACACTCAGGGAATCATCAAAAGGCGGAAAGGTTACTTAAACAAATCCACCACTGGACTCACGGTCACCCTTACCTTACTCAGAGACTCTGCCGCGCTGTCATCGATAAAAACAGTCAAACAGCTGAGGAGAAGAAAGAACCTGAAGCCTGGGTGGATTGGGTTTGCGGAGAGATATTCCTATCCAGCAGAGCTCGCGAAAAAGATGATAACCTTCTGTATGTAAGAGAAAGAATCCGCCGAAGCCAGCTGGATCAGATGATGCTTTTGGAGCTTTACGAGAACGTGCTGAACACAGCAAAGGCTTTTTCCGATGATGATACAAATCCTTTGATCAGCGAACTTTTTCTCTCGGGACTTGTTCGAGTTGAAAAAAACCATCTGGTCGTTCGTAACAGAATCTACGCATATGTTTACAATGCAGAGTGGATCGAGCGAGTGAAACCCATGGCTGAAATCGAGTTGACTGATGGGCAAAGGGTACGCATCAAATCAAGTTGCAGCATTGGTCGCACCGCCGCCAGCACGCTTTGCCTGCCTAATCAAAAAGTGTCACGGCGACATGCCATGATTCAAAAGGAAAAAAGCAATCAGTTATGGTTGATCGACGCAGACAGTCGAAATGGCACTTTTCATAACGGATGCAAAGTAACTGAACCCACACTGTTGCGAGACAAAGATCAAATCAATATTGGTCCGTTTTGCATGATATTTCACCAAACCGATGCCCCTCGAGATGATGAGAGTGGGCAAACATCAATGGACAAGACTGTGTTTGATCTTTGAGCAAAGGAGCATCGATTCCACATAGAGCACCTTCATAAATTCCGATGGTATAATAAGTGAGAGATACGAACAAAATGAAATTCCCATTTTACCCTTTGATAGTAGCATCTATCTACCTGACACTAAGTTCGGCGCAATGCGAAACTCAGGAACCGGCCTCCTACCAGGCCCAGCAACAACG
>JBDQII010000502.1:0-2796 GCA_040264395.1 Verrucomicrobiota bacterium | reverse complement strand
CGTATGCAGCTTTCTGCTCCAGAGGTTTCGGATTTAAGTAAAGAACCAGACTCAGTGAGAAAGCTTTATGGAGTTGGGGACAGTAATACCCTCAAGGATGGTTATGCACAAAATTGCATCCTTGCTCGGCGTTTATTGGAGCGTGGCGTGCGTTATGTAAATCTCTATTGTGCATCAAGAGCCAGCGGAGTAGACGGGCTTTTGAATTGGGATGCGCACAAGACCTTGAAATCTGATTACGAGCGGCATTGTCCGATCTTTGATCAACCAACGGCCGCTTTGCTGACGGA
This sequence comes from Verrucomicrobiota bacterium, assembly GCA_040264395.1. Taxonomy (GTDB): domain Bacteria; phylum Verrucomicrobiota; class Verrucomicrobiia; order Limisphaerales; family AAA164-E04; genus AAA164-E04. The sequence continues at coordinate 2,506 of JBDQII010000502.1, read as the reverse complement.
TCTCAAACAACGTGGCATGCTGGACGACACTTTGGTCTTATGGACGACCGAATTTGGGCGCATGCCAACACATCAGGAAGGGACTTCTGGCCGTGATCATAATCCCGACGGTTTTACATGCTGGATGGCAGGTGCGGGTGTCAAGGGCGGCATGAGTTATGGCGCGACAGACGAATTTGGTCGAAGAGCGGCTATAAATCCAACCACTGTCTGGGATTTTTACGGAACGGTTCTTCATCTTCTTGGCTTTGATCATGAACGTCTGAGTTATTATCACAATGGATTCGATCGTCGATTAACAGACGTGCATGGTGGGGTCGTTCGCGATGTCCTGGCTTGAAGTTGGCAGATAAGAATGTCCCAGACCTCACGGCACTGCCCACAGACGCTTAGGATATGCAGGTTCTTTGCGGTTCCAATCTGTGTGGGCCCAAACCCTATCTCGACCAAAAATCAAATTCGCGTTTTAATGACTCTAGATTTCAAACGTCAAGGGGATCCCCGCATGTTTGGCAAAAGGGAGATCTTTGATGCGTATCCATACAACAAAAAACGCACAGCGCATTTTTTGAACGACATATATCACGTGAGCAAGTCAAGGCAGGCCGGGTGAATCCCTCTGATTTCGAGGGGACCGTCTTGGAAAGGTATTGAGTCAGTTTTAAGTAGTCCTTCTTCTGGTGTTGACAGAGCGTTCTTCCCCAAATCCTGAAGGCTTGATTTCAATTGACTTCTTTGCAATCAAGACAGTGCGTGAGTGATTTTGCTTGAAATAAGAGTATGTTGTCGCTCAAACAATCGCATCCCGATGTATTGGTATTCTTCGGTATTTCCTCTCGATGAGCTTTTTACAATGCGATGATTGGTTGGTCTGATCTGTCTGAATAATTTCACGATCACTCATATTGTAATAAAAAAGATGGAAATAATCGGGCCGTGGATGTAATTTTTTTCCAGTGAATACATGTTATCCAAGCAAAGCCTTGATACGACGTCTGACGGCGTCGGTCTTATGTCTTTGTTGGCTGGCGAGTTTTGTCTATTGCCAAACCTTGTGTCTGATGGGAGCGGACATGAACCATTTCAGGGATGGTTCATCCACCGAAACGTCTGCGACATGTCACGGGGCAACGAAAACATCCTCACCTCCTTGCCATTCCAATTCGGAATCATCAGATTCAGAAAGAGGAAGCCTTTGTTGTTGTTCTGTGGATTTGATCAGTCAAAACGCACATCAAGCTGATTGGGTTCAGGCTCATGATTTGTTGATGCCTCAAGGTTGCCTTTTTCTAAGTATTCAGCCCGTTTCGCCCATCGAGACCATGCTCGATTACTTGTCTTCTCAATCATGGCGTGACTGGACGCTGACACCTGAACTGTGTCTTGGGCCGGCTATTCACAGCCAGGCTCCTCCTTCTTTTTCCTAATCTTCCACTTCTTGTTGTGACCACCTGCTTTCTTGTGGTCTTTGACTTTACTTAATCTGCCAAAGACTGACTTTTCGTCGGTTTGGCAAGTCATTCGGGCCTTCATAGAATCGTTCGATTGATGGTGAGATTTCCCGATGAATATACAAAATTTACTTAATCCTATTTGGAGCCTGGTTCCAAGTGTCCTGATGCTGGGCTGTGCCACATCTGTTTCCAATTCCTATGATCATGGAAATGGGATGACAGAAAAAATGCCTCCATCGAGCCCAATGGCGTTCATTTCCAATCAAGGAACCGGAATGGAACTACAGCATTCTCTACAAAGTTATTTGGAATATGCGGCATTACAAAATGCTGGATTGCGTTCTCAATTTTCACAATGGAAGGCCGCCCTTGAACGAATTCAACAGGTTCATTCACTACCCGATCCCAAATTCAACTATGGTTATTACATTAGCGAAGTGGAGACACGTGTGGGACCGCAAAATCACCGTGTTGGGATTGCTCAAACCTTTCCTTGGTTCGGGAAGTTAGGTTTGAGAAATGATAAAGCCTCAAAGGAAGCCGAAATTGCAAAAGAACGTTTTGATGCCGAAAAAGTGCAGCTTTTTTACCAAGTTAAGGCTGCTTATTACGAATACTATTACTTGGGCCAGGCAATAGATATTACACATCAAAACATTGAATTGCTAAAAAATCTCGAAGGTGTGGCTCAGGCGAAAGTGCGCGCCGGAAGTGGAATAGGTGGTGTCATGCAGGCCCAGATTGAAATTGGCAAATTGGAAGACCGATTGCAGGCATTGAATGAAATGCGCCTTCCTGTTTTGGGGAAATTAAATGTCGCCGTCGGTTTAAAAATCGATGGCCATTTACCCATACCAAAAGCCATTACATACTCGCCGGTTTCGATTGATTGGGATCTGTTGTCTTCATTCATCAATCAATCCAATCACAAGGTGAAACGGCTGACGCATCAGGTGGCAACAAGATCCATTGATGTCGCACTAGCCAAAAAACAATTCTATCCCGATGTGCAGCTGGGCGTGGATTACATTGCTACTGGGGAATCTGTTAAT
>JBDQII010000501.1:0-2801 GCA_040264395.1 Verrucomicrobiota bacterium | reverse complement strand
CCCTTGTTGGTGTAGTAAACAGTGACACACCTGACACCAGATTCCACTAACCGACGTGCCATGAGGCACGATTGGGCAAATGTCGATTTCCCATACATTTCCCTCGTGCTTTCCGGCTCTTTTTCGAGATCCAGAGTGTCAAATGCCTGCATTTGCATGCGGTAAGCGGTTTCCATGGAGCGAATTTGCGCTTCCAGCTCGCTGTCCCCTGCCCTTGCCTCCATGTGCTTTTGATTCAGGGCTTCTACCAGGTCGAGCTGTTCTCTCTGCTCCTGCAACGAATACCGTGGATTGCGAATGTGACGGATTAATTTATCCACCTTGAGATCAGACGTAAGAATGCTTGTTGCCTGATATTTCGCAGGCAGAAAACTATTGGACCACAGGGCAGGCCCCACCACGATGTTGGAGCTGGGACGAAGCACGACATAACCCGGTAAATTTTGATTTTCTGTTCCCAGCCCGTATAACAACCATGATCCAAACGCAGGTCGTATTGGCTGAATGTTTCCTGTATGCATCTGCAACAATGCCGGCTCATGGTTGGGAACATCCGTATGCATTGAACGGATGATGCAGCAATCATCAATAACCTTGGATAAGTGAGGCAAGGATTCACTGATCGGAATACCGCTCTGACCATGATTACTGAAACTGAAGGGGGATGGCATGAAGCCGGATGATTTGGGTTTCTTGTAAAGATCTCCGGTGGGTTGGCTTCCTTCGTAACGTGCCAATGCAGGTTTGGGATCAAATGTATCCACGTGGGAAGGGCCACCATTCATAAAAAGAAAGATGACACGCTTTGCTCTTGGCTTTACCTGTAGCTCTTGATGAGGCGTTTCGAGCTTACCAGCCTGAGCTTGTTGTGCACCGATCAAGCCGGCAAGGCCAAGCATTCCGGAGCCTACCGCGGTTTTTTCAAGCATGGTGCGACGAGACATATTTGCCGCGATCGTTTCCAGATTGGAGCGCGTGGGAATATTCATGAGTTAATCGAGGTAAAGCATTTCATTGGAAATCATCAGTGCTTGCGCCAATAATCCCCAGCGCTCCTTTGTTGGTGATTCCTTTCCAGGCTTCATGAGAAATGCTTTTGCAAGAGTGTGTTCGGTTTCGTCCGGAGCTCTTGCAAGTATGTGTTGATAGACCTTTTGGACGCCCTCTTTGATATCCGTTCGATCTACTAATTCCTTGACCAGTTTATCTGCCTGCCGAAGCATAAAAGAACTGTTCATGGCAAAAAGTTTTTGAAGAGGCGTTGTCGTGACACTGCGTTTGCCGGCGTGAACATTCGCATCGGGGTAATCCATTTGTATCAACAGATCATTCAACTTGAGGCGACTGACTCGAGCGAAAACGGTTCGACGAACATTTTCGGGGTCATTCAATTCCAGAGATGCCCCCCCTTTTAAATGCAGATTACCAGAAACAGCCAGCAGTGAATCTCTCCACATTTCGACGCTCAAACGTCGTCGAGGCATCCGTGAGAGCCATAGATTGTCCGGGTCTTTCTGTAATGAATCAGAATCCCCCAGTGAAGATTGCCTGTAGGTGGATGACATTACCATTTCCCTGACCAGGTATTTGGTCGAGGCACTGTTCTTGATGAATCGCACGGCAAGATCATCCAGAAGTTTGGGATGCGTAGGCTGATCCCCCAATGCACCGAAATTACTGAGACTCCCCACGAGACCACGCCCGAAAAATAACGACCACAACCGATTGGCATATATACGGGCCGTCAATGGATTTTCTTTTGCAGCAATGCGCTCAGCCAATTCGCGCCGTCCACTCTCTTCAGTCTTGAAACTGACCGGCTGATCACTGCTCAGCCACCGAAGAAACCCTCTTGGTGCTTTATCGCCTGGCTGGTCCACATTACCACGCTGAAAGATGGCAAGATCTTCACCTTTCCTGTCTTTGACCAGATGCGCGGTGAATCGATGCGCCTTGAGATCTTCTTTACTGACCTGATCACTGGGTTTGTCATAGGCCACATTCACCAGCTCGGTGCTGGAGAATACCCCAGCCAACCCGTAATAGTCCCTCATGGTGATTGGATCGAATTTGTGATCATGACAACGGGCACAACTGACAGTCAGGCCTTGAAAAGTTCGCATCACGGTGTCCACTTGATCAGCCCATTCTTCGGCCTTCACCTCCAACCGGCCTCGGTTGTAATATTTGGGACCCAGCCCAATAAATCCGGTAGCAACCAAATCTTCGTGCGAAGTGTCTTCGTAGAGATCTCCCGCCAATTGCAGTTTTATGAAATCAGTATATCCCAGATCACGGTTGAAGGCATCGATCACCCATTGCCGATAGCGATATGCGTTGGGATAAAAATCTTTCGTGTCGTTGCCTACCTGATGAGCCTGATCTTCAGCATAGCGAGCCAGATTCAGCCACATGCTTGCCATTCGTTCCCCAAAGCGAGGTGATTCCAACAATCGATCGACCCTCTGCTGATAGGCATCTGGAGATGTATCCTGAACAAAATCCAGAACATCTTCGTAACTTGGAGGCAATCCGGTCAGGTCAAAATAAAGTCGTCTGAGGATCATCGATCTTGAAGCCTCTTGAGAGGGCTTGAGGCCTTTATTTTCAAGCGACGATAAAATAAAAAAATCGAGGCGTTGCCGCGGCCAGTCATTGGATTTCACTGAGGGCCTTTGTCCTGATACAGGAGGTTGAACAGCCCAGAAGGAGGCAGCCTCATCCCAATCACTCCCGTCTCCATTCGTATCGGCAAGATTTGATACAGCCCCCAGCAGGAAGAGACCAAAAAGTCCTAGGAT
>JBDQII010000500.1:0-2837 GCA_040264395.1 Verrucomicrobiota bacterium | reverse complement strand
GCAGATGGTCCTTCGAGTGAAACAGTCACTCCGGTGTGTTCAGTCTGGTTTACAAAAAGGTGAGCTCCTTCCCCCCTCTCGAGGACGGCAAGGTCCATTTTACCATCTTGATTGAAATCAGCGGTTGCAGTGCCACGTTGCTCGTTTTTCAAGCGAATGCCACTTGACGTGGATGGAATGGCATTCAGATTGCCTTCGCCATCGCCGAGAAGCAGTAACCCATGGCCTGCATCCATGCGTCCCCACTTGTGATTACCGGTGTCCAGATTTTGACTTAGAAAAACATCCTCATGTCCGTCATTATTGAAGTCTGCCACCGTTGGGCCAAAGCAAGGCGCCCATTGCGCAGCTGGATTTAGCACTACTTTTTCAACACCGTTCGGCAAATTAAGCAAAAGAACTGTCTCGAGTGTATCGATTTCCAAATACTCAAAATCATGCAAAAAATCACCCAATATTGCTTCCAGGCTTCTGGAGGCGTAATCTGCATGACTGGTAAACCGCATATTTGCATCCGTCAACCAAGTAGATACATCCTCCAGTGGGTTGATGGGTAACCATTGCCCTTGGTTGAAATAGGATCGGAAGGTGATTGTTTCATGCTTGCGGATCGTCTTGCTGTAATAAAGCCGGAAAAGATCTGTCCTCCATTGAGCCCATTGCGTGTTCTCCCCTCTGTTGCAAACGACAAGATCGGGTCTCCCGTCTTCATTGAAGTCACCGGATGCTAGACCTTGCCATATGCCTCGGAATTTTTCTGATCCAATCCCCTTGTTTTGCTCATTGAAGGTTCCTTTCTCATTAATCAACCAACGGATCCTGCCCCACTCACTGCTTGTGATTAAATCCGAATCCCCATCCAGATCCCAATCGCAGAAAATAGCACCTTGAATATTGTGCAAGCGGGATATCGATGCTGCGTTGGTCTCATCGACTTCAAAATCCCCGCGTTCATTTTTCAATAGAAGGGAGTCTGATGAAACAGGGAAATTACCCCACGGGGATTGTCCCCCAACGAACAGATCAAGATCGCCATCATTGTCCACATCTGAAACTGCCAAAGGCCCGTATGCTCCGGCAGGCAATTTTGTGATTTCTTTTTCAGAGCCATCAGCCATCCAGTGGATCAAGACATTCGCTGCAGTCGGATCGGACTGTTGAGGAACAGCCAATAGTCCAGACGAGTTATTCAAAGGAGCGGACGCAAAGCTTGATTCGCCCGATCTGGATTTCATGCCTTTTCTCTCGATCTTGGTCTCAAAGTTTTCCTTGCCTTTGTTCCTAAACCACGCAGATGTCTTGCTTCCGCCGCTCACAGCCAGATCTTCATCTCCATCAGCATCCATATCAATCCAAGCCAATGCTTCACCTAATGTAGAACGGTCAAGAGGCCATGTAGGCTGTGACTGGCGGCTATCCGGTTTTACCGTGGCATGATGCTGTTTATTGATGGAAGAGACCTCTCTGAATAAAGTTGCTTGAGCATCCTTGGGATCTTCGCCTTGGCTCCTGGCGACCGAGGACTCAGGTTCATGGATCACATACAGGTGGTTGGCTTCAACACCCTGAATACTTGATAGTAGACCACTTCGCCACCGAACTTCGATACGTTTCTTTTCATTGGATGGACCCGTGACAGCGAACGTGCGCTGCGCCTGATCTCCTGAAAGATATCTGCCACCTCCGATGATTTCCTGACTTTGAGTGAAGGCAGCCTCAATCAAGGAAATACGTGCTCCAATCCCGCGTGTATTTCCCGGACGCCCCTTGAGTCTGACGGCGACTCTTGCGCGCTGACTGATATTTTCGTAAACCAAGGCTGGCGCGTTCAGGCAATTAATGATGACATCCTGATCCCCATCATTATCCAGATCGCCCAGAGCGATTGCATTGGAAACCTGGTTGGATTCAAATCCCCATGCACTTCCCGTTTCCTTGAACCGCATCTGACCCATGTTGCGGAACGCGAGGTTGGGTGTCTTCAACGCGGGAAATGCAATGGCAAGTTGTTGAGGTGAATCATTGGGGAATTGAGATCTTTTTTGAAGGGTATCTTTATCGAGATTATCCTGAGCGTGACCATTCCCAATAAGGATATCTTCGTAACCGTCCAGATCCACATCCATGAACACTGGAGCCCAGGACCATTCTGTCGCGCTCAATCCTGCGTAGTGCGCGACTTCTGCGTATTGACCATGCTCCTCACTCACATAAACAGTGTTGCGACTGACTTGAGGTCTGTCCCAGATTTGCTCGCCGGTTGTCTGGATTGATGGCGCAGCTTCGACTCGCTGGGTCATCTTTAATCGATGCGTTCTGCTCAGCATGTCAACCACCATGAAGTCATCCATGCCGTCACGGTTGAGATCTCCGACATCCACTCCCATGGACGAATAACTCGAGACCTTGATGGCGGAACGCTTGATCAGTCTGAATTTTCCCATGCCTTGATTGATCCAGAATCGATCTGGGGTTTGGAAATCGTTACAGACGTATAAATCGGGTAGTCCATCATGGTTCATGTCCCGAAACATGGCGCTCAAGCCAAGGTCGCGGTATCCGTGGTCCAATGGTTTGCCCTCTTCATCGGAAAAAGTGCCGCCACTCCAGGGGACTGGTTCAAAGATGCCTTGACCGTTGTTCAGAAAGAAGGCGTCGGGTTCTCCGTACTCTACTAATTGACCGTTGATAATCTTATAATAATCCCGATACCGACCTACGACCTGAGGTTTCCCGCGCACTGTGCGAATGCGGAGCTTGAGCTTGGTTTGCATCGTATGGAGACCATAGTTAGTGACATATAGATCAAGGTCTCCATCCCCATCCCCATCTGCCAG
>JBDQII010000499.1:0-2839 GCA_040264395.1 Verrucomicrobiota bacterium | reverse complement strand
TGGATCATGCAGAGTCCGTCATTCGAGTGCGTAGCCGAGATGCCTCGCACAGCTTTTTTGACGCGCGTTGTGACGAGCCCGCCAAATCCGATTCTTATTATCAAATAGTCGATAAATTGGAACGTGAGACACCAGATATCAGTGCTGAAAAGTTAGGACAAATAGGTATTTCCTACGACGAAGTGACTGCATTCATTCAGAAGGCTCAGCCAACAGAGGACTTACAAATAATCCTTCAACAGCTAGAAGCTCGTGGTCTGGGCGATTACGTGAAAATAGACTACGGAGTGATTCGTGGTTTGGCCTACTATACCGGGGTTGTGTTCGAGGCTTTTGATCGCAAGGGGCAGTTCCGTGCCATTGCGGGTGGAGGTCGTTATGATCACCTCATCAAGCTCATCTCAGGAAACAAAACTGATCTGCCCTCGCTTGGTTTTGGGATGGGAGATGTTGTTCTCGCGGATATGTTGCGAGACAAAGGCCTCTTTCCAAAATCAAATCCTGCGGTTGATGTCTATTTCCAAATATTGAATGAAGATCTGCGCCTTGAGTCCATTCCATGTATTCAGACAATGCGCGATAACGGTATTGCTGTCGAGTGGCCCATGACGGCGAGTGGTGGTAACAAACAATTCAAAAATGCCCTTGAACTTGGAGCTCGATACACCATCACTTTGCTTGGGGGAGGTCTGCTGGAACTGAAGGATCTGAAATTAAGAGAAACCCAACAACTGAAAATGGATGCAGCGATTGAGCTAATCATCTCCCGATCCAGGGAGTGAGGCGGGTCTCTTTCTTTGGTCACAACTACGGTATAAGCCATCAATGAAGGTTTTGCAGTTTCTACACCGCACAGCCTTGATATCCTCATTAAGATTAGTCATGATCGTCAGCCAGAAATGACGGAAACACTCGCGCGCTATCTGCGAAAGCTGCCAAAGAAAACACGATCCATCGTGTTGACTTGTCTCTATGGGATCACAGCTGGCATCGCTGCGGTTGCTTTCCATAAGTCCATTCAGTTTGTCTTTGGGCATACGATTGAGCATTTCTCAACCTTTTCCACCCGAACCTTTTTGATAGGCAGTTTCTTTACCATCATTGGTTCCTCTCTCATCGTTGGCCTCTTACTGGCGAATTATTGCAAGGATGCAGCCGGGAGTGGAATTCCACAGCTTAAGCTAGCTTTCTGGAGTGATTTCGGCCATGTCCCATGGAAGGTAACTTGGGTCAAGTTCATAGCGGGTATTTTGAGCATTGGTGGAGGATGTAGTCTTGGGCGCGAGGGGCCCAGCGTTCAACTGGCAAGCGGCGTGGCCTCCAACTTGGCAGGATTACTTGGAGAGCCCAAGCAGAACCGCAGGCATGCGGCATCTTCCGGCGCCGCCGCGGGATTGGCTGCGGCTTTCAACACTCCTCTGGCTGCCATCACATTTGTGCTCGAAGAAATCGTGCAGGACCTCAACAGCAGGTTTCTTGGCAGTGTGCTTCTGGCTTCGGTTCTGGGAGCCTTTGCTGTGCACGCGCTTTCTGAAAAACATCCTGCTCTGGAAATATCAGCTGTTGGATCGCCCGATTGGTTCATTTATCTACTAACTCCCGTGGTTGCTGCAGCCGCCGCATTGGTCGGTGTGTTGTTTCAGAAAACCAGCATTGGCCTGAGGGCGACAACCAGGAAAATGAATCGGATTCCCGTCTGGATACGTCCAGCTATTGGTGCATTCATTGCCTGGGGTATTGCAGTTTGGATTTTCCTGTTCACCAAAGCTGAAACGGGACAAGGTCACCTGGGTGTCTTTGGGGTTGGTTACGAAGATTTGAACGCTGCATTGACGAGCTCGTTTAGCTGGAAGGTTGCTGGTTTATTGCTCATTGGTAAATTGATTGCCACGGTTGCCTGCTATGGGATGGGAGGATGTGGTGGCATCTTTTCCCCAACTTTATTTCTGGGGGGAATGACTGGTGTGCTCCTCTCAGGTTTATTTGGTCTGTTTGTTGATCTTACCCCAGAAGCTCAGATTACCCTTGCCGTGGTAGGAATGAGCTCATGTCTTGGAGCGGTTGTCAGGGCACCGGTCACTGGTATCCTGATTGTTTTTGAAATGACCAATGAGTTTTATCTGGTTCCCGCTTTGATGCTTGGGGCGTTGATAAGTAGCGCAGTAAGTCGTAAATTTTGCAAATGCAACTTTTATGAAGAGCTTCTCGAGCAAGATGGTCATCAATTAGAACACGTGATTCCTCCGCGTGACCTGAAAAGCTGGCAGCAGTTGCCGGTTTCGGCCATTGCCAATTTTTCCCCTGTGATCATCAAGGATCTCTCACCTGAGGTCTTGACGGAGGCATTGGAAGCTCACCCTTACCTGCGTTTTCCGGTGGTTGTGAACAAGGAGATCATAGGAGTCATCACCCGCGAAGAGGCCAAAGAAGCATTGGTTGAGCAACGTGAACCTGAGCTCACGCCTCTGATCATATGCGCTCCCTCACAAAGTATTCGCGAATTGCAATACTCACTCATTGAATCCGCCACGGGCCTGGTGGGCCTGGTGGACCCAGGGGCCAAGCGCCTCATTGGTATTGTCACTCTCCACGATCTCCTGCGAAGAGAGGTTGCGATCACCAAGGAGTACACTGAGGATGTTTAGTGTGGTCAGTGTTGGATCCAGTTTTCGAATTCGCTCTGGATGCTTTCGCGAGTCCCTGGCTTACCCCGGCGGATCACGAAACGGTAATGGAGGATTAAGGATTCCCCCTCCTCAAGTGACGTCGTAAAAAAAGCTCCGAACCGCCCATAATCGCGGTAAGCGGAATAACGCGTTGGCCGAGGGTTATCCGGATG
>JBDQII010000498.1:0-2916 GCA_040264395.1 Verrucomicrobiota bacterium | reverse complement strand
GTTCCAGGATCTGCAGCATCTGAACGAATTGACTGAAGACAAGCACTTTTTGGCCCTCCGCCAATAGAGGTTCCAGCAACTCGAACAATGTTTCGGTTTTACCGGAACCTGAATCATTACCAACGAGGGTCGGATGACAGCAAATTTGACGCAAGCGCGTCAAGGCGGCCAGAACATGCATTTTGCTCTTGGCAACTCCCTTTTGCTTCATGGCCTTGAAGACCTGATCCCGGCTGCGCCGCAACTCAGCCAAGTAGAGCTTGCGCTGTTCCTCTGTCAACTCACAGTCACGGCGTTCATCGATACGATCAGGCAAGTCCTTGGCCACCTGTTTCTTCATGCGGCGCAGAAGCAATGGACGCAACTTGGCAGACAACCGTTTCCTTGCGATACGCTGGGCAACTTCAGCATTCTCGCCTTTAGGTTCATATATTTCACTGAATTTATTCTGGTTATTCAGGTAATTGGGTTGAACAAAATCTACAATGCTCCAAAGATCCAGCAATCGATTTTCCAAAGGGGTTCCAGTCAAAGCCAGCCGACGCTTTCCCTTCAGCTGTTTAACGGATTTGGTAACTTGTGCGGTGGGATTTTTGATGTACTGAGCTTCGTCAAGAATGATCGCACTGAACTCAAATTTATTCAACTCCTCCAGATCCCGGCGAAGAATGGAGTAATTGGTAATGATCAAATCACGCTGCGGAATCTGCTTTCGCAGATTATGCCTGGCTGAACCACTTTCAAGCACAAGTGTTGTCAGGTGTGGTGTGAATTTTTCCGCTTCTCGTCGCCAGTTGTGAAGCACGGAGGCCGGGCAAATGACCAAGGCAGGCTTGCGCCTTTTACCACTGTTCACATAGAGCCAGGCCAACCATGAAAGGGTTTGAAGAGTTTTACCCAGCCCCATGTCATCAGCCAGGACCCCACCCAATTTCATCTGGGTTAGATGGCAGAGAAAATTGAAACCTTCCTTCTGATAAGGTCGCAGATCGGCATTCACCGTCTCCGGTAATTCAAGATCAGGAACACCTTTGAAGTCCGTAATTTTCTGTTTGAGCGTTCTCACACGAGCGTTGTTACCAAATTGATCAATAGCTGTTTCATCCAGCTGGGAAGCATGCAGAAGAGCAACTTTTTGAGGGTCATTGGCAAGTCCCTCCACACCCAGTTCCGCCATGGTTTCCTGAGCATTCTGAACAGCATCGGTATCCAACTCAACCCAACCACCGTCAGGCAATTTAACAAAGCGCCCCGTGGCAGCCTGCAGCTGTTGCAGATCAGCTTCGGTCAACTTCATGCCTTCCTGCTCCCATTCGGCTGAGACAGAGAGCCAGTCAATCCCGCTCCCATGCATCACAAGTTTCGGTCGGAGTCGCTTGGAATTCAAAAACAAACGCTGAAATGCAGCATTTCCCAGGTAACCAGCCTCGGTCGGTCGATCCGGCCATACTTCAGAAAGCCCAATCAAAAAGTTTTCCGTAGCATCGCCTATCCACAGTCCCGGCTCTGGGGTAAACCAGTCGAGACGACGCAGCCATTGTGTCGAAGAATCCACGCGGGCATCGTCCAATAACTCCGCCTTGGTGTCTTGAGCACCATCAGCAGTCTCTTTTTGCCACTCATGGCCATTCCATTGCCATGTACTCTGATCCGTCTCGCTCACCGCCTTCAAGCGAAGGCGCACGGTATCATTTTCCAATTCGAAAACGAATTGCGGAGAAGCTTTGTGCGCGACACAGAGTTCATCCCAAATGGAATCATCCTCAGAATCAGATGTCTTTCTGAGGTGAGTCAACAAGCGATGACTCAACTTGCTTACAGGGATTACAACTTGTTGCCCCCACCGCTCGAGTAACATCTGATGAGGGGCATGTCGAACAAGGTAAAATTCATTTTCAACGATGGTGAGCATTGGGTCGCCTACCACATAAGTTGCCTCGTTGAATCCCAACTCTCGACCATCAGCCAAGCGAAGTGTAGGTAGCAATCCCAGATCTACCCCGCCCTTTTCGATGCTGGGACGAATATCTGCTACTTGTCCGGCAAAACTCAGTACACCTCGATTACCATCCAGTTCCATTCTGCCTTCCCTACCCCATTTGGCCAACCATCTCAGCAAATCAGCACCCTTGAGTATCATGCTTTCTTGTGCATTATCTTCCTCAAGATAGATCTCATTGATCCATTCGATAAATTCCCAATCTTCAGATGAGAAGAGTTCACGCTCATGCGAGGAACGCGTCGTCAGATCTTTGATTTCTCCGAGTGTGCGGAAACGCTCCCCACTGCGAGGGCGCGACAATGTGAGGCGCATTTCAACGCGCACCACACTGGATCCCTCAACAACGGGAACTAATTCAAAGAGCGCACGCACGCTGGCTCTCGGAGCATCGAGATGGTCCACTTTAGGAGGCAGTATCCATTTTTCAAGGTGGGTGATCAGTTCGTGATCCTTCTCTGCTTCCTCGACTTGTGCTAACCGGTCAAAATTAGCATGTGTCATCAGTTCAGTAGGTAGAGGGCGTTTGGCTCTCAAGAACAATAAAGCCGTCTCTTCAAGCCGTTCCTTTCCGGTCGTATCGAGCATGCGGGCCCACCAGTCCGGCCCCACAAAATCACGGCGTGATAATGACAAACGTTCAAAATAGTCGTCCAGTATCAAGAAAGCACGCTGAGAATCTTCGCATGCAGAGAACTGTTCCAGTAATTCTGTTCGCTCGGCGAGATCCGATTTTGAATCGGAAAGCTCTCGCCTCAAATCAGCCCATGCTCCATATGTTTTATCAAGCACGATGTTGTTGGCATCGTATTTGGTATTAAGAACTGCTTTTTTGGTTTTGGTTGCTTTTCGTCCCCTAGGCATTTTTTAAATTTTCGAAAATCTGATGTTTAAAAGTAAAGCAATGACTCGTTGAG
>JBDQII010000497.1:0-2934 GCA_040264395.1 Verrucomicrobiota bacterium | reverse complement strand
ATGGAGATGATTGGCTTGAGCTTTACCATGCCGGTACTCAGGCACTCGATCTCAGTGGAATCTATCTGACAGATGACCCTTCTTTAATCGGTAAGACGAAACACCCGATAGCTAACTTAAGTTTCATCGGTCCAAAATCCTGGATCGTATTCAATGCTGATGGTGAACCTCAAAGAGGCAGCAATCATTTGAACTTTCGTCTATCTGCAAGAGGAGAGACATTGAGGATCTATTCAGAGTCATTAAATGTGATAGATGAAATCTTAGTGGCGGGATCTCCCCTCAATGGGGGTTCCAGTGGGAGATTGCCTGATGGAGAGAATCTGATTTCAAGCTTTAGTGTTCTGGAATCTTCAAGCGGACGGCCTAATCATCGCCATATTGAAGGGCTTCAAATGAACGAATTGCTATTCACTCCCCAAACACCATCAGGAAGAGCCATTGAATTGTTTAACTCTGGGGCGGATGCATTAGATATTTCAGATTGGGCCATTGGGTCTGAACGAACCTCCCTGGACGCCTTTCGTTTACCAATTGGCACAATTGTGCAACCTGGAGAATTTACCGTGCTGCATGAGTCCATGTGGGTGCCTTCCGAAGTGGGTCATTCAAGTGATTGGATTGTTTCAGAATCTGAACGCATTTATCTCTCTGAAGTGAATACACCAGGCAATGCTACCGGGAGACGATTATCAAGACCCGTCCTGCCGACTTATTGGAACGAATCTTTCGGGAATGTTGAATTAAGTTACGGTGAAGGATTAGCTCGTTTGGATGCTCCCACATTTGGGGTATCCATTTCCGAGCCACTCGAAGCATTTCAAGGAGGAACAGGAGAACAGAATGCAATGCCTTGGTTGGGACCTTTGATTGTTTCTGAATTACTTATCGATTCGCATGCCTCCGGCATTGAATTACCAATGGTCCTCGATGGAGTTGAATTCATTGAAATATACAATCGTTCCAGCGAGCGTGTGACGCTTTCAAGTTCAGAGAATACTTTAGTCGGATGGCGAATTGCAGGAGGTGTCAGTTACCATTTCGAATCGGATGTCATACTTGAGCCCATGCAGGTCCTGTTAATCGTCAATTATGATCCAAATACGGAACCTATGAAAAACCAAGCTCTGCAACAAAACTGGGGGTTGCCTTTGGATGTTTCCGTGTTGGGTCCTTTTGATGGCAGGTTGGACAACGAGGGAGACCGTGTCAGGCTGCAACAATTGGCCAAGCTCCCGAAGTCATTGACAGGACAACATGAAGCAGAGTCACTGGGCTGGATTGATGAGGATCGTATTGATTATCAGTCCAATATTTTTTGGGCCATTCCTCCACAAAATGAAAACACAAGTCTGATGAGACTCGGCCAAGATTCTTTTGGGAATGATCCTGCGAACTGGCACTATGCCACTCCTACTCCAGGGCGATTCGGTAAGGGCGGAAGCCCAAACCCAACTTCAGGATTAATTCAAAGTTTGTCTTTCAGTAAAGGCCAAGTCATCCTGCTCATCGCCACACAACCAGGAATCAACCACACAGTACAATTAAGTAACTCATTAAATCCAGCTGAATGGAAAACATTGGAAACACTCATGGGAACAGGTAACTCAGAGCCTGTGATAGATTCATCTCCGGTAAATGAAACACGCTTCTACCGAGTGTTGCTTGATTAGACATGCGCTCATGCAGCTTCTGTTGTCCTTGCCGGAAAGGGTGATGCAAGAGCAAGCGGGCGAGATCATGACATACGTGGGAGCGGGTGAAGGGTTCCTATCCGTCAGATCTGCCCACCAACGACCTTGAACTTTTCCACGAAGACGGATGTTTTACTTAACACGGATCAGCTTGCCTCAGCTGCTGTGGGATCCCTGATCCGTGTTGAGGGGTTAACAATGCATCAACCGATTAATTCCGGGATGACTTCGCCTCCAAATTGGCTAAGTTGTTTGAATCTTCCAGCGTGGAAATAAGTCAATTTGTTGTCGTCTAATCCCATCAATCTCAACAAGGTGACGTGTAGGTCACGTATGGGGTGCACACACTCTGCAGCTTCTGCACCAAGTTCATCCGTGCCTCCCACAATTGTCCCTTTTTGAACGCCTCCACCAGCCAGCAACATGGTCATCGCGTCCACATTATGTCCTCTCCCCAGAGAATAAACGCCTCCGCGTTTGTTATTGTCGGGGGTCCGGCCGAATTCACCGGTCCACACAACCAGGGTTTCATCCAGCATGCCTCGGCGCTTGAGATCCTTGATGAGTGCAGCCATGGGTTTGTCCACGCTCTTTATTCGCGAAGTGTGGCCTCGTTCCAGGTAATCATGACTATCCCAACCACCACTGAAGATTTGCACGAATCGAACACCCTGTTCTACGAGTCGTCGCGCCATCAGGCATTGTTTCCCAAAGGCAGCCGTCTCAGGTTCGTTCATGCCGTACATGTCTTGGGTTGCTTCTGTTTCTGAATCGATATTGATCACCTCAGGAACTTCCATCTGCATACGGTAGGCAAGTTCGTAGTTTTCCATGCGAGCTATCAATGCTTCATCTTCAGGATGAAATGCCGCATGTTTTTTATTGAGCATTGCCAGCTCATCAAGGGTCTGTCGAAAATGTTTCCTGTTTTTATAGGGGGCTGATTTCAAATCGAGGATAGGGGATCCCTCCGGGCGAAGGCGTGTGCCTTGGTAACTTGTTGGAAGGAAACCGTTGTTCCAATTGGTGGGGCCTCCTTGAGGCATGGCCATTTCAGTCATAACGACATATCCGGGCAGGTTTTGATTCACAGATCCCAGGCCGTAATTGATCCAGGAACCTAACGCAGGGTCTGCTCCAAGTCGACTGCCGGTGTTCATATGGAAAAGCGCTTCCGGATGGTTGAGGGATTCCGCCTGGCAACCACGGTAGTTACATAATTCATCCGCGACTTCTGGAT
>JBDQII010000496.1:0-2935 GCA_040264395.1 Verrucomicrobiota bacterium | reverse complement strand
TGATTATTGATGATACCACGCAATTTTTCGAAAGTTTCCTGTTGGCCTTGGTCTGTAGCCAGCAGCTTCTCCGCTTGAGAGGAGAACTTGATCTTTGATGCCTGAAAGAGCAGGGGAAAGAGGCACAAAAGTGCGGCGATTCCCAGTGGCTTTGGATATCTGAGAAAAGGGTTCATAACGAGAAAACACTTACTCCTTGACGGGGATGATGCGTCGGGGCTTTAGCGGCCTCTGAACGTATTAATCCGTTTTGCTTGATCCGCCTTTCGGCCATGGAAGCTCACCAGCCATTGAAGTTTTCATGCTCCAAAGGTGCCCCCCAGCAGTAATGAACAAAGTTTTCAACTCCTCCCCACCGAAAGCGCAGTTGGTAACCTCATCATTTGGAATGGGGAGATGATCCAGAAGGGTTCCGTCTTGCATGAAAACATACACTCCTCCTGCGTAAGGCAGTTTGGTTTCAAAGGGCAAATTATCCATGTTTAAACCAGCCGCCACATAAATACGCCCTGAAGCATCCTGCACCATTCCGTCTGGGCCTCTTGAAGTCTTCCAGTCAAAGATAAGTCGCTGACTCCTTAGATTGAGGGTTCCATCCGATTTCCGTTTGAATCGCCACAATTTGTGAGCCCCGCCAACGGTATCATTGTTATTGTCAGCAACATAAAGATACTTTTGGTCGGAGGAGACAAGTACGCCATTGGGACGATCAACTTCATGCGTAATGACGCGTACTACAGTCCCGTCTTGACGGATGAGATACACCCCTTCGATTGGTGTTCCCTGATCGTCCAGCATTTCGATGTTGGATCGATTACCGTACCTTGGGTCGGAAAAGTAAATGCATCCATCTTCATCAACGGTGATATCATTGGGAGTATTATAGCGGCTTCCCTGATAGTGTGAGCTTAGAACGGTGATCGAGCCGTCTTTTTCCAATCGAGTGACTCGTCTTTGTTTGGGTTCGCAAGCCAGTAATCGACCGTGATAGTCAAAAAGTAAACCGTTTGTCCCTGCTTTTTCGCGAAATACGTCGAGCTTGCCTTCTTCGGGGCTCCAGCGTTGTACATTGCCATCGCCGCTGAAGAGCAGGCCTAATTCCGGGTGCCACGCAGGCCCCTCACCTGCGCCGCTGGTAAGTATTTCCTGAGGTATTGCGCCCTTTGCCCAAACAGTTGGGGCTTCATTTTGAACCGTTGAACAACCTGCCAGTGCAAGGAATGGAAGCAGGGCCAACGCAAAAAAATGTATCAAGTTTTGCAAGGTCAGATGATTGATGGGGTTCTTTCGAAACAATGACTTTGCGTGAAGGGTCAACGGAAACATAAGCTGAATCCTAAACCTTAGGCCGAATGGCTGCAAGAGCGCGATCGATTGTCTTTACCACTCTCCCTGTCTTGAGAATTTATTGCGTGCCGCTTGGCTGAAACGCTGAGAGGCATTGTTGATATTACTCAGGATCTCCTCTTTTGATAAACCAGAGCAAGATCTGGCTGCTTCAATGACGGTATTGCATTCGTTGGTGTCCATGAATCGCGCGGCATCCAGTAATCGGCTTTGATCTTCTTTTGCGATTGCTAGAAATCCATGTTTGTCCGCATGTATAAGTTGTCCCGGTCGTATCGTCTGCCCGAAAACCTCCACCTCGGATCCCCAGCTAACAGGACATGAATAAGCGTGCCCTACACACATGCGCCTCGCCAGTGCCTTGAACCCGCTGTTAGTCATTTCATCCAAATCCCGGATTGCACCATCGGTGATCGTGCCTACACAGCCAAGAGCTTTGTGAATATTTGCGTTTACCTCCCCCCAGAATGATCCGATGACACCCGGCTTGTCCAGGTCCTGCACAATGACTATTTTGGGGCCTGGCTGCGAAGCGATATAATCTCGATATTCTTGCCATGCATCAGGTCTGGCCGCTGGATGTTCCGCTTTGGACGGTTCGATCACTACTGTGATTGCGTAACCCACCATGGGTCCCATTGCAGGCATGTAATCTGTCGTGCCCTCGAGATTGAATCCATCTTTGGATCTATCCTGGCGCGTGATCTGTTCCCACCCATTATAAATGGTGGGGGTGTTCCACCGCTTGAGCTGGAGTAGCTCTGAATGGCTAAGTAGGGGCTCTTTTGCATCCTTCATGATTTGAATTTTTTACTATATGACTAAATCATCATGGGTGTCGTCCATGGTAGGACTGTCTCCCAGATCGTATTTCATGGTGTTTAATTCCTGTTTCAGTGCTCGGCTGAACAGATATAGATCGTTGCTGCGAACGATCAAGTTTTCACCGAACTTTGCCCACTTGGTGTGTAGATTGACGTCTTCGCAGAAATGGTTGCCAGCAATTAATCCTTTGGAACGTGCTGTTTGAATGATGGTCTTGATGGCTGCTTGAAATTCAGGATGATCATATTGTTCGGGAATCCCCAGACTACATGACAAATCATGTGGCCCAATCAGCACTCCATCCAGACCGGGCACTGTAAGAATGGCATCCAGTTGGTCCAAGGCTGGTCGGCTTTCAATGTTGATCAAAAGAATATGCCTCTGATTTTTGGATTCCAAGTATTTCAGCAATGCTGGTTCAATGTCTGAATCTCCTCGGAGGAATGAATCAAGACGACGCCCTTTCAATGGGCGGAATTTAACGGCGCCAACTAAATCACGAACCTGTTCAGGACTTTCAATATATGGAGCTATCAAGCCAACCGCTCCTCCGTCCAGAACCTGACATGCCTGATATGGGTCCGGGCTGGGGATTCGGACAAGCGGGGGCATTCCGAGTGCGCTGTAAGTGCGGCACATCCATGACAGCTGAGAGCGATCCAGGGCGATGTGTTCACTATCGATGAATACAAAATCCACCCCCGTTTTCTTTACCATGGGGGGCCAAAGGGGGGAAGCTGTCAAAATGGCGGTTCCGTAGGCC
>JBDQII010000495.1:0-2937 GCA_040264395.1 Verrucomicrobiota bacterium | reverse complement strand
GATGTAAATTGTGGAGAAGCCAAACATGGAGTAGCTTCGAACCGTTTTCACCCCAGGCACGCCCAGAAGTGAAACCGTCAAAGGATAGGTAATCTGTTCTTCAACATCCTGAGGAGATCGCCCCATCCATTCAGTAAATACAATTTGCTGATTTTCTCCAATGTCCGGAATCGCATCCACCGGTAAAGGATCTCTTGGCAGATCACCTAGCTCCCAATCGAAAGGTGCAACCAACAATCCCCATGTGATACAAAAGAAAACACCAAGAATGACCACCAACTTGTTTCGTAAACAAAATTCGATGAGCATTCCCAAGGGCCCTGAGTTTTCTTGCGGCGGTTTACTCATGGAGAAGATCATCCCCCTTTTCTGATGTCAGAGTCAGGCGCTCTATAAGCTCACCACAGGTAAACATTGAGCTTCCAAAGTAAGGATTCTCAATCCCTGACTTGTTTTGAATCCAATCGCCACCCTTTCCCCTAAATGCCATGGGACAGTGATAAATGAGTATCTCTTGTTCCAGGCCACTTCCAAATTGTTTCAGCATTGGGACCAGCGCGCTGGACAATTTCAAGAATCCCTCACGCACGTTCTGAATATCGGGCGCCTTGTCCATACGCACCAATGCAGCATTGATCAAATGGACATGACCATCCCAAAAAGACCTACCATCTTCGTCAAGCATGGCTTCCCCGATTGTATCGAGTTGATGTTTCAATGAGGCTGTGTGTTCTTGACTTTTTTCAATGCTGTCATGGCTTAAGGAAGATTGAAGTTCAAGATAGTCGTTCAACACTAATTTCAACACTTGAGTCCATGCATCAGGAACATCGAATGTAGAAACCAACGGAGGGTTGGATTCCATTTGGTGATCATTTGATTTCCCTGGAGCATGACTGGAATGACCATGATGAGGCATGGAACCTTCTGCCCCATCTGGATTCATCATACTGGGTTTGGCTTGGATTTGAACCGCGCTGTCGATCTTGAAACTACCTCTGCTAACAATTTGCTCACCTTCATCCAAACCATCGAACACGATATAATAATCACCTGCCCTGGGACCAAGCTCCACTACCCTCCCCTCGAAATGGCCGGGTTTGGTTGAGAGATAAACCACCGCACGTTTTCCAGTGATTAATGGTGCCGATGCAGGAATCACCAAAGGAGCTTCTTCATCCAAATGATCAGCAGAAACATATCCCATCGATTCGGCACTCACTAAATCCATGCCACATATATCACAGCTACCAGGCTCATTTTTAACAATTTCAGGATGCATGGGACTAATCCATTTCCCCATTAAATCTGGATTCATGACACGCCCTCCTTTTGCAACCCGCGACTTAACAGTGGCACGAACAAACATGTCTGGCTTGAGTTTGCCGTCGGGATTAGGAAGGTTGACCCTGATCTTCACTGTGCGAGTGCTGGAATTGAGAATGGGATCAATGAAGGCAATTTGACCTTTGAACACCTGACCGGGATAAGCTTCGGTTCGGAATTCGACGGCTTGTCCATAATGCAACCAGGGAAGATCTGATTCATATGCGTCGAGCTTGACCCATACTTTGGATAAATCTGCAATCGTGTATACCCGATTACCGGTCTTAACATACATCCCTTCCAAGGCATCCTTGTGAACGACTATGCCACTAATCGGTGAATTGATGGTGATATGATCCGTGGAAGTTCTACTCTCTTCGATGGCTGAAATCTGATCTTCAGATAAACCCCATAATCGCAATTTCTCCTTAGTCGATTCGATATTGGCCAAGGATTTACTTTTCAAAAAATTGCTTTCGCTGGCCTTCAAAGATTCAAATGTTTGAATAGCCTGGAGCAATTCCTCCTGTGCCGACAATAAATCAGGACTATATAAATCTACAAGATGATCTCCCTTGTTGACCGCTACCCCAGTATAATCGACATAGAGCCGATCAAGACGTCCAGGCACCCAAGCGGTGATGTAGGACAGTCGGGTTTCATCATATTCCACTTTACCCACCATCCTAATCTCCGTTTCAACAAACTTGCGTTCGACAGCGGTCGTTTCAATTTCAGCCAATTTTATGGCTCTTGGAGAAAGCGATAACGAAGGAAATCCCGCCAAATCATCGGTCCCGGATGTGACAGGAATAAGATCCATGGCACAGATGGGGCACTTGGCATTTGAATCCTGTAATTTAACGGACGGGTGCATCGAACATGTGTAAAAAACAACATTACTGTGACTTGCATGACCCGTTGAACCATCCATGCGAATTGGTTTGGAACTGCCTTTAAAAAGCATTCCTGCAACAAAAGCCACGACAACAATGGGAATATTGAATAACAAAATCTTTTTCATAATTTAGCACTTTCCTCCATTTGCAGAGGCTGAGGTAATTTTCGACCAAGGATTCGTTCAATTTTCGCAATACTGATTTCGTGATCCGTCCGCGCTCGTTCATAAGATAGTTGAAATTCGAGCAGCAGGCGTTGAGCATCGATAAGTTCAGAAAATTCTACACGTCCCCCTTCGTAAGATTCACGCGCCACATTCAGTGAATTCCTTGCCAGGGTTGTGAGTGTCGTTTGATATAGTATGAATTTTCGTTCAGCATCTTGAAGTTCGAATAACGCCATTTTCAGATCAGCATTGAGTTGATTCCTTAAATTCTCAAGGTCGGCTATGGATGCATGATACTGGTGTTCCGCTTCGGCAAGAGCGGCACGCTTTTTTCCATACCACAAAGGAATATTCACTGAAAACATTGCCATCACTGGATCCTTTCCACTGTCCGACACACCAGTATTAACAGATTCCCCAGTAGCAATGTAATCCACGCCCAGCTGCACATCGGGATAGAATTGTTTTTTGGCTAGTGCGACATCAATGGATCTTGTTGCCACCTGATGCGTCAGCCGTTTCACCTTGTGATTGGATTGATTGAT
>JBDQII010000494.1:0-2939 GCA_040264395.1 Verrucomicrobiota bacterium | reverse complement strand
TCCCCGTAGAGTTCAAACGTATCATCGCTTTCGTCAGAAAGATCCATCAGTTCAGGGACGGAAGTCTGCATGCGATAAGCCATCTCGTGTTGACGAATGCGCGAGAGAACCTCCGGGTCTCCAAATTGCTGATAGTGCCGCTGATTTAAACTCGCCAATGTATCCAGCTGTTTGCGACGGTCACTGGACGAAATCCCGGATGGATTGTTGAGATAAAGCACCGGGTCACCCTCGCTTCTCAGCAAGATCCCTTGATGATCGGAGGGCATGAAACCCGTACCCCACAATCTGCCGAACAGGCTCTGTTCGGCGTATCTTGTTTTGGCATGCATCACGACATAACTGGGCAAATTTTCATTCATTTTACCAAGACCATAGCTGAGCCAAGCACCAAGACTGGGTCTTCCAGGGATCTGACTGCCTGTTTGGATATAGGTGATCGCCGGATCATGATTGATTGCTTCAGTAAAGGTCGAATGCACCACACACAAATCTTTGGCAACAGTGGCAGTGTGAGGGAGAAGTTCACTCACCCAGAGACCTCGATCATGATTGTCATGTCGGGTAAATTTGTATTTGCTGGGCGCAAGCGGAAGACCGCTCTTCTGGTTGGCCGTCATCCCGGTAACCCGTTGCCCGCCTCGAACATGATCAGGCAATTGCTCTCCAAACATATCGGCCATCTTGGGCTTGTAATCCCACAAATCCAGATGGCTGGGCCCACCACTCATGAAAAGGTAAATCACACGCTTGGCTTTGGCCTTGTGGTGCGTTCCTTCGGCGCCATCTCCAAGTCCGCTCTGCCCAAGCAGTGACGGATTCATCATGTTAGCCATGGCGGCCGTACCCAGCCCCAGGGCCGTACGACCAAATAATTGACGGCGGGTCATCATCAATTCGCGTTCCCGAATCGGATTCAAATTGTCTAACAAGTTCATGATCTTAGCAGCTAGTTTTAATACAAAAGAATGGAGGCATCGCTCGCCAAGACGGTAGCAGTTAACTGAGTCCAGGCAGCATGCTCAATTTTGGGTAACTGAGAGGTGTTCTCCAACTGTCCGAAGGAAAGAAGACTGTCTGCATCCTTTGGTTCAGCTTGGTAGCGTTTCCGCATGGTGTCGACCAATTCCAGGCAAGCAGATAGTTCATTCGAACTAGCAGCGCGGCTGGCAATCAGGGTGAACAAATAATCAATCCGTTCTCGATCCCGAAACCTTTCCTTCAACAAGCGCTCCGCAAGAAAACGGGCCATTTCAATACGCTGACTTTCATTGAAAAGCCCGAGTGACTGGAGTGAGGTATTGGTTCTGGAACGACGCACACAGCTGGTTTCTCGACTCGGTGCGTCGAATAGCGTCATCATCGGATGAGGACTGGTCCGTTTCCAGTAAACATAAAGACTCCGTCGATACGCACGAAGGGAACGGTCAGCCTCATAAAGTTTGGTATTGCTGGCAGGGTGAGCCAGTGCTTGCCACATGCCCCCTGGCTGATAAGGCTTGACCCCCTCTCCTCCCATGTGCGGATCCAGGATATTGGCAGCCCATAACCCCATGTCACGGATGACCTCAGCGTCAAGTCGGTAACTTGGTCCGCGAGCAAACAATCTATTTTCAGGGTCATTCAGCTCGGAGCGCCATGCAGAATCCTGTTTGTAGGTTCGACTTGTCATCATGAGTCGAATCATGTGCTTGAGATCCCATCCACTTTCCTGAAATTCAATTGCCAGCCAGTCAAGCAATTCAGGATGCGTAGGCTGTTGTCCCTGAAGCCCAAAATCCTCGGGCGTTCTCACCAACCCTACTCCAAAGACGCGCTGCCATACCTGATTGATCAGGACGCGCGCAACGACAGGATGATCGGGCGAGGTCAGCCATTTTGCCAATCCCAGTCGATTATTTGGGGCTCCTTCTGGCAAATTGCCCATCACTGACAGGACCCCGGGTGAAAGGGCATCCCCAGTCGGCTCGCTGTATTCGCCACGGTGAAGTACCTTCGTCACACGAGGCTCAGGCAAGTCCTTGGCCACAAGTGTAGTAGTGAAATTTGATTCTGCCATGGCCGCCTTTCGAGCAAGGCTCTCAGCTGCCCCCCAGGAATTCAAACCGGCAAGAGGGCCAGTCACATCGGCGAGCAGTTGAACACGTGCACCCGGTGCGAGCGATAACCAGTCCTGTTCATCCTTCCATTGACTCCAGGGGGATTGCAACTTTACTTCCTTTTGAACAGACACTTCCGTACCAGCCATTTTCAAAAGGATGATCTGATCTCCCTCATTCATTACAAGCGGCAAGCTGACAAAGCGTTGATCTGCCAAAGCATTTCGGAACGGCGCAATGGGATTACCATCCAGATAAGCTACAGAATCAGGGCCACCAGAGAAGGTAAGCCACAGGGTCTGTCTGACGGGGGAGCTTATTTTAAAACTTACCCAGACAGCTTCGTCACGATAACTCATCGTCCCTTTCTTGAATCCATTTTTGTTACCCTTGAGATTCTCGAAGGCCTCTTCGGTGGGGATCGGCGATCCGGTTGGCATGTTCCCGGTGATCTTCCATTCATCCGTTTCCCAATCGCCTCGCTGATCAATTTCACCGATCTTCTTTTGAATTTCCGCGGCATCCAAATGGCCTAATAACTGATCGCGATCTGCTTTGATCTTCATCCATTCGTCCCAGGCAAATTGATTATCAGGAACCCTCAGAGTAGGGCCGTAGATATAGGCATTGCCATCCAACGGATTTTCGGCCGTACTATTGAAAAAGGACATGAGCTCATAATACTCTTTTTGAGTAACTGGATCATATTTGTGAGTGTGGCATCGGGCACAAACCATCGACATCCCCAGAAAAACCGTTCCAAACGTTTCAACACGATCAAAGTTATTCTTTGCCTGGAATTCGGCGGGAATCACCCCGCCCTCGGAAGTTGTGGGGTTC
>JBDQII010000493.1:0-2970 GCA_040264395.1 Verrucomicrobiota bacterium | reverse complement strand
GTCGTCTTGGGGGGCAGCAATCGAAGTATCAACGGAGAACTAACAACCATGAAGACCCCAATAATCACAACATTTCTGGCTCCATCAAAAGAGAATGGCAGCTGATCCAGGAGGGTGAAAAAGAGTGCCGCTCCAAACATGAAAAAGACGGGAGAAAGGAGGATCAAGTGATTCTGGCCGTTTATCAAGGGGCTTATTTCGCTCATATGTGTGCGCCCCAGCGCCTGAACGACGACTAAAAGCCCCATGCAGGCCACCGCAAAAAAACGTAGATGTCTCAGTCCGGGGTTACTGAAAGGAACCATCAAGCCCACGAAGAAAAACATCGACATCCAGCTACCACCAAGTGTCGGAAGTTGCTCGGTGATGATTTCAGGAGCGTTGATCAGTAATTTACGCACGTATCCACTAAAACCCGGGGAGCTTATTGTCGATGACATGCTACGCTCAATTCGATCCTTTTGAAAATCACTTGTATCCATCGCCACGTTGTAGGAGCTAATCCCAAATAGCGTGCCGCTTGCCTGATAATTCCTGACAAGCCAAGGGCCAACCAATACCATAGTCACAGCAAGCGTGGTTAAAATAACGGGAACTTTATGCGATTTCACATAAACACCGACAAAAAGTAACGAGGGAAATAGTAACCAGAGGAAGGAATAACGCGTTAAACCGCCTAATCCGATGATCAAACCAGCCAGTGCAGCAATGCCAAAATACCAAGCAACAGAACGCGGCCTCTGGCGCAATGCAGCCTCTTCTTCTTCATCGTCGTCCATTTCTTCGAGAGAAGCTCTGGATGCACGCTCCATGACTACGAGACAGGTTACTAGAAGAACAAAAAACAAGATCGACAACATTGTCGTGAGCCCTGAGATACTGAATCTCCACAGAACATCGGACCCGAAGAAAACCGCTGTGGACAACCAGGCAACGGAAGGATCGAAAAGCCGTCGGGAAAGGTAAAACAAAACAATCCCGGTGATGACAAAAAATAGCTGATTGAGAATACTGATCATGACCTCAGGCTGATATCGACGAAAGTTTTCAGCCCTCAGGGACGGGATGTCATATTGAAAAGGCATCACGTTCATCCACAAGCTCAAGACAAAAGGATAGACAGGAGGGTGCGTCAAATCTGGATGAGGCTGCTTTAACATCATTGGGTCATCCTTGTTTTCGCCCCGTTGACTACCGACGATGGCAAGGCTGAAAGGACGAATGCTCTGAGTGGTAAAACCCTTGCCCTCGGAAACATTCCGCGCCAACTGGGACAGTTCCATCGCTTCGGGCGAAGAAAAATTGCGATATTCCCGCACGTTGTAAACAATGAGCAAGGCCAAGAAGGCAAGAAGGATGGCCAGTTTGGTGATGGATTTTGTTCCCTCACCTTCCTCGAATTTATGAATTAGTTCCTGTAAGGACGGCATTACTACAATGGTTAATTAAGTTTAAATCTTGCCATTTTTCGGTGCAGGGTCCGCCGACTGATGCCAAGCAACTTGGCAGCCTCTGTGCGGTTCCCGCTGGTTCGCTTCAAGGCTTGAATCATCAACTGTTTTTCATTTTCTTCAACGGATAAATTAGAAAAGGGACCTCCCTGAGCATTGCCACCAGGTAAAGCAGCCAGAGCCGATGCTTCCCCTGCCGGCTCAGCATGGACCAACCCCGCTTGCGATCGCATGGATGCAGGTAAATCGAAAAGCTCCACCTTTTTGCCTTTGGCAAAGACAAGCGCGTGTTCTATGGCAGCCCGCAACTCACGAACATTTCCAGGCCAGGAATGGCGCACGATGGCATCCAGTGCTTCTTTGGTAAATTCTGTAACTTTTTTCCGGTTTTGTTCCGCGAACTCTCTTAAGAAAGTCATCGCAAGGGCCGGGATATCGGTCGGGCGTTCACGAAGTGACGGAAGTTGAATTTCCACTACTCGCAACCGATAATACAAATCCTCCCTGAATTTGCCCTCTCCCATTAATTTGGGCAGGTTTTTGTTCGTCGCCGCCAAAAGGCGCACGTCAACTTTAATGGTTTTTGTAGAACCCACCCTTTCGAAAGACCTTTCGCCCAGAATCCTCAGCAGCTTGATCTGGGTAGAGGTGTCAATTTCACCAATTTCATCAAGAAACAAGGTGCCGCCATCCGCTTTTTCAAACCGCCCAATTCGTCTCTCGTGTGCCCCTGTAAAAGCTCCCTTCTCATGCCCGAACAACTCGCTTTCCAGCAAGGTAGGAGACAAACCCGCACAATGAACGGTCACCATGGGATGGTGGGATCGGTTACTTGTTTGATGTATTGCCTTGGCAATCAGTTCCTTACCTGTCCCGCTTTCTCCGAGAATCAAAACCGTTGCCTGAGTCGGAGCCACCTGTTCAACCGTGTCAAAGACATGACGCATAACAGGTGATTCACCCACAATATTTGAGGTCCTGAACTTTGTGCCAAGCTGCTGTTTCAGAACAGTGTTCTCTTCTTCAAGTTTCTGTAATTTGAGAGCTCTTTGAATTTTCTTCTCCAGATCTTCGATAAGCATCCCACCCTTGGGAATGTAATCGTCGGCCCCTTCCTTGATCGCCTGAACGGCTGTTTCCTCGGAGCCAAATGCCGTCATAAGGATACATACGGGGGGGTGGCCCAGGCTCTTGGCGCGCTTGATGAGTTTGAGGCCGTTCTCGCCCGGCATTCTGAAGTCGGTCAGCAGCACATCAAAGGGCTCACTTTCCAATAATTCAATTGCTGAGGCAGCATTGTCGGCAATGTAGACATCATAATGGTCTTCCAACACAGCGCGTAATCCCTCCCGCTGTGTCTTCTCGTCGTCTACAATGAGTAGTAGTGGTTTCATTGGATGAGTCGTGAGAAGCTCCCTTTTGCTCCCCTGAACTGATAACGCCAAGGATTCAAAGGCTTGTCAAAAGGAAGTTTAATCCTCACGTGGCTGGATCAGGCGGTTTCAATGGAAAGTTATCT
>JBDQII010000492.1:0-2970 GCA_040264395.1 Verrucomicrobiota bacterium | reverse complement strand
CTGCACAGCCATAGCCCCATGCAGGCGACCTTACCCAAGGAAACGCCCGCCAATGTCCAACAGTGTTGGGCAGAGCATGATGACGTTGATTTGGTCAAGGCTTCTCAGGATGGAGTGTTGGCTGCTTTTGATGAATTGATCCAACGATACCAACAGAGGGTCTACGCGACCGTCTATCACATGACCTCCAGCCACGAGGACGCGGATGACCTGACTCAGGAAAGTTTTATCAAGGCGTATAAGGCTCTCAAGCGGTTCAAGGGGGAATCTTCTTTTTACACCTGGATCTACCGTATCGCTGTCAACCGTACAATTAATTTCCTCAAGCAGCGCAAGCGCAAGTCGTATCACATGAGTTTGAACGACATGGATATGCAGGTTGAAAAGCATGCAGATCTGCTGATGTTCATCTCGGACAATACGCCCAGGCGCGATGTGCGGCTGAATGAGTTGCAGGAGAAAATGAACGAAGCAATGCAGAAACTGTCTGAAACTCACCGGTTAACAGTGACACTGCATGATGTTCAGGGAATGTCTCATGAAGAAATCGGCAAGATCATGGATTGTAACACAGGAACTGTCAGATCACGCCTGTTCTACGCCCGACAACAACTACAGGCGCTCCTGTCCGAATATCTCAGCTAGAATTTCCACCATGAACGAACAGTCTGCCCCACACAAAAAAGTCGAAAAGCTGATCGCCTTGAAAAAATTTGAGACGCCTCCTCCCGGCCATCATGATTTGCTGGCTTCCAAGATAATCTCCAGATTAGAGGTGGAACAGTTGCGTGCGCGTGCCCCCTGGCATCGTCGATGGTTGAAGTCCTTAAATTTCAATCCGATGCTCACGACTGCTTACACCGCTGGGATCATGGCACTGTTTGCCTTTGGCTGGCATTACGGGGAGCACTTTGAATCCGACGGCCCGATCAAATCGTATGGCAGTGCAGACTTGAGGATGGGGCTCATGGGGCTTTCTGCTGATGAGAGCAGCCCGAATTTGAATCATGGACTTGGGATTGCAGACTTTACCCTGAAAATGTCTCCCAGAAAGAGCTACTCCAGCATTCAACCAGTGGTTCATATTCCTGGAAGCCTCGTTCCGTGGTTACGGGAGTCACCCGCTGTTCAGGCGGGGAATTCCTCATGGAACGTCACCCCCTGATACTCGTTCCTCAAGAAGTCAACCAATCTGCTGCCTTCTGGCACATGATGTTGGTTGCCGATCCATCAAAGACATGGTCAGCTCCTTCGATTTTGAACAGTTCCACAGGATCGTTTGCATGACTCAGGACATCCTGTGAATCTTTCAAAGGCACGACATCGTCTTCAACACCATGGATCAATAACCATGGAACCTGGACTTGTGAGACCTGGGGGGTTACCGTATTGATCTCAGCCATGTCGTTCATGTAAATGGATGACAAGGGGCAGTCCTGATTTTCCCACATAACTCCCTCGTCAGGTTTTTCATTACCGAATTCTCTGTCGGCAAAGGCTTGTGTGTGCACCATGCCAGCCAGAGAAATGAGCCTTTTGATGCGTGGATCATTGGCTGTTTTCAATACCCCTACCGCACCTCCCATGCTGTGCCCTGCGTAGCTGATTTCAAATCCATTCAAGGCATCCAAAACACATCCAAGATCTTCAATTTCTTTTGAAATGCAGCAATCTGTGAACTTACCTTCGGAAGTCCCGTTGCCCGAAAAGGAAAACCTGAGCGCATGTATTCCTTTTTCTGCCACAGCGTTGGCTAATGCGACAATCAAAGGTCGATCTTTGTTTCCTGTGACTCCATGCCCAATCACAAGCAGCTGGTTTGTTTCTTTTTCCGCTTCATGAAGGGTATAATCCAGTTTCTCCCCTTGATGATTCATTATTTCGTGTATCGTGATGCTCATGAGGTGCCCAGCATAAAAGAAAAAGGACGCCATGTGAAGGCGTCCTTGGTTTAAAAAAAATGATTTTCGGTGCTACTCCTTCACATGGATGGTGATTTTCTCGGAGATCACGGGTTTGTCATGCGGAATGTGAAGGTAATCGCCCAGGATCAGCTGTAAAGTGTGTTTGCCAGGCTTGAGCTTGAGTACGGTTTCTGTCTGCCCTTTGCCGAAATGGATCACCTTGTCACTGGCAGGTAACGGGATATTGAAATCAGGGGTTTTATCAAGATCCAGAAGAAGGTGATGATGACCTGTGTTTGCAAGCTTAATGCCAGCAGGGGCTACACCCATACCTGACAAGCCAAACTGCACTTTAACAGTGGTTCCGACGACTTCACCATTAGCCGGTGAAATGATGTAAGAACGGGCACCTTCCGGGGCTTTTGATTTTGGAAGTGCGTTTTGTGCGACGCCTGCCAACGTGACGAGTGACAATGCTAAAGCGAATACGATTTTTTTCATGGTTGTTTGATAAGTCCTGTGATTGTTAACGTTGACCCAACTATTCTGATCCCAGATCATGCGCAGTCCTAAATTTTAAACAGTCCTGTTTGTTGAGCTTTTCAGCATAATCTGACGCACTGTACTAGTATCAGCAAGTTAAAATTCTTTAGCACTTATGTCCGAAAAAAACATAGTTTATTTTGATCTGGAAACCCAGAAATCAGCGGCCGATGTAGGAGGGTGGGACAAGATTCGTGATATGCGGATGAGTATTGGTGTGACTTACAGCACGGCCAGAGGGTCTTATGAGATTTATGGAGAAGATCGTGTGAACGATCTTATTGACGAAATCATGAAAGCTGACCTAGTGGTTGGATTTAATCACATCCGTTTTGATTACGAGGTGCTGCATGGCTACACCATCCTTGATCTATCTCAGGCTCCGAGTCTGGATCTGATGCTTGATTTACAAAAAGTGCTGGGTCATCGCATCTCTCTGGATGCCGTTGCGACGGCAACCCTGGGAAGCGAAAAAACCGCAGAAGGATTGCAGGCGATCGAGTGGTTCCAACAGAAAGAGTTT
>JBDQII010000491.1:0-3000 GCA_040264395.1 Verrucomicrobiota bacterium | reverse complement strand
GCTTTCAGATAACCCTTCTCATCCTGACAAATCTTCAATGGGCGCATAAAGTCAGTCACCAAAGTCGTGGCGGTTGAATTCATACTTGTGGAGACCGTTGATTGAGCTGCTGAGAAAATTCCAGCCACGATTAAGCCAGCAACTCCAACAGGCATTTCCATCGCGATAAACAATGGGAATATTTGATCTGTCGTAATAGTTGGATCAAGTTTTTGTGGGTTTGACTGGTAAAAAGCAAAGAGTGCGGTGCCGATTCCAAAAAACAACACGGTGGCGACGACGCTCATGATCGCATTGGTCCAGATGGAGCGTGCTGCGAGTTTTGAGCTGCTTGTCGTCATGTATCTTTGAACAACCGCTTGATCCGCCGTGTAAGAAGAGACGTTTTGACCAATGCCTCCGATAATAATAACCCAAAGTGCGATCTGCGTGCTCGTCATATCCCAATGAGTATTCAAAAAGCGAAATTTATTTGCATCCATGGCCATTTGAGTGGCTCCAAGAAAGCCTCCATCGGCTCCTGCTGTCATGAAATAAATGGCCAGCAAAGCTCCTCCCATTAGAACAATGGTCTGGATCGTATCGGTCCAGATCACAGCTTCAATGCCCCCGAGCGTGCAATACAGGATACTGAGAGCACCCATCAAAACAACGGATTCTGCCGGTGTAAGTGGCGTTGCAACTGCGAGTGCGAGTCCGGTGAGTGACATGACGACCGACATGCGGAAAATATGAAACAGTGTGAAACTTGCACTTCCAAAAAGACGAACACCGCGGTTGAATCTGTTTTCCAGATATTCATAAGCACTCGTGACATCAAGTTTCCGATAAAGCGGCAGTGCGATATAGACTGCAAGGACGGCAACCAACGGTATCATCATATTCCCCATTGCGTATACCCAATCCTGCGCAAAGGCTTTGGAGGGAAGTCCAGTAAAGGTGAGGGAACTCAGCATGGTTGCAAAGATACTGCATCCCGCAGCCCACCAGGGTACCTGGCTGCCTCCGCGGAAATAATCATCCGTATCCTTGTTTTTGCGATTGAAGTAAAAACCAATCCCAATCATCAAAAGAAGATAACCAATAAGAATTGTATAATTCACCGCACCAAAACCCTTGCGTGTGGACTCAGGAGCGATACTCCAGATTTTTGGGGAACGTACGCGTGGCCGAACTTCACCGCTGGGAATAATAATCCTGCTTCCCCACTTAAGCGCTGTGGTTGTGACGTGATTTGCGGGCATGGTTCCTGCGCTTGTCCATGTGTCAGTGATGGTATGGTAGGTTAACGCTTCTTTAGGGAAACCCGGATGAGCGTCCTTAAGATCGTCCGCCTTGAAAAATAAAGAGCCGTCGGCTCCTCCCAAAACGAAGATGTGACTATGTCCGATCGCGATACCGGTCCCGGCCATCACGCAACGTGGTAATGCTGCTCTCGAACGCCAGGTTTCTGTCCTTGGGGTAAACTCCCAAACGTCTTTGAGAAACTGCGTCGCCCCTTCGGACTCTCGTCTGCCACTGATCACGTAGATGCAGTCGTCATATCCGTTATGTTGAGTAACTGTAAGATTGAATGCACGGGATTCTCCTGGCCAGGCCTTCAATCGTTTCCATTGGAACTCTTCTGGAACATTTGCATTTGATAAGTTCAGAGACCAGAAATTATTCATGGTGGAATCAAGATCAGGCCCCTTCTGACCGCCAGCGAGATAGATTGTGGTTCCGACGAGTGCAGCTTGGCCATAGGCACATGGCTCGGGTAGGGAAGGGTAGATTATTGTTTTTGTTTTTTTGCCTGCGGGATCCCATTGCAGGAGGAAAACATCTTGAAAAGTTTGTGAGCCATCGGTGCCCCCCATGCATACAATACCCTTTTCCGTCGTAACGCTTGCTCCATAGGCAATTGGTTTTTTCAGAAGGCCTCCATCATGCCAGGTGTAGCTGCCTTTTTCTTCTGCCAAAACGTGAATTTGCTGGGTCCATTGTTTTTCGGTTGCCCATACGGGTTTTGCGAAATTGGCACCACCTGCAATGATGAGCGCATCTTTGTGTGATCCTGCAAATGGCCCTGCAACACCTAATGATTCAGGTAAATCTGGAAGGGATTCCCATTTTAACACAGTGGAAATATCTTCTGTATTTGACTCTGCGGCAATCCCTTTGTTTTCAGAGAGAAGGATAGCCGTCAGCGTCATCAATCCAAGCAGATGAATTATGCGGAAAAGGTGTTTTTCTGGGTGAAATGAATCGATCAAATACATGATATCCGTAGCCCACACATCTGGACTGATCTGTGATCAAAGTAGGCTTAACTTGACACTCTACATGTTCAGGAGCGCGTAATCAAGAGTCTTGGAGGCGAGATGGAAAGGATCGATTCAAATAACTTCATGGAAGAGGATCATTTTTTTTGGAGTGGAGCAGATCTTTCTCCTTTTTTATCTTGCAGGCCTCGCTTGGAAGCTCCTTTTTCCTCTGCTGAAATTTTACCATCTCCATTGGTGTCGAATTTTTTAATCCATTCCTCCCTTTGTTTCGCCATGGCTTTTTTAGCCTCCTTTTCCTCGTTCCTGCTTAATTTTCCGTCACCATCCTTGTCAAATTTCTTAATGACCGCGCGTTCTCTGGCGCTTCTGTAGCCATCATCTTGAACCGGAGCCAGATTACGGTAAGTGATTGCCAGGCAAATGATGATCACGGTGGTCAAGCCTGCTATAGCCAAATTCTTCTTCATGGGGTTCGAATATTCAATAATTGCACGTATACCTGTCAAGTCAGGCCGTTCACTGTCCTGTAGATTGTGGAGGAGCTTTTCGCCACTGTTCGGTCACTGCCCAAAGATTTTCAGGAGCCATGGTTGTTCCATACTTCATGAACCGAACACTACCGTCCACAAATGCATAATTGGAACCGCCGCTCTCCTTGCTCTGATTCGCGGCGCGCCGCGAATCAGAGCAAGGAGAGCGGCGGTTCCAATTATGCATTTGTGGACGGTAGTGT
>JBDQII010000490.1:0-3000 GCA_040264395.1 Verrucomicrobiota bacterium | reverse complement strand
TTCCTCAAAGGAGAGACTCAAACCTATTCTGGACTGTCTTAGCAGTTTGTTTTTGGTGGATTCATCAATGCCCCCAGTGAATGTGACGTGGTCCAGCAAGCCTCGAGTTTGAAGTCCCTCCATCAAAGCTTTTCGATGAGGGCCCTCACCGATCACTACCATACGGGATGCTGGTCTATTTTTGACGATTGTCCCCCATACTTCCACTAGATCGAAGATTCCTTTTTGTTCGTGCATACGCCCCAGGAGAACAAGGTCAAATTGAGGTTCTTCGTGCGGAGTATTATCTATTCCGGTGAAATCCAAGCCACAGCCTACCACGTGCGCTGTTCTCTTTTTTAATTTCATTTCTGCGGCCAAAGCAGTGAAATCCCTTTCAACGGGACGACTGAGGCACATGATCAAGTCCGCGTGGCGGCAAGCAAGGTGCATGCTCCATTTTTCTGATTTTAAAAACAAACGATCGAAAAAGGAATGACGTCCTGTTTGAGAATGAAGTAAGTGTTGTATTTTGACGACAAGTTTAGCCTTACAACGGCGAGCCATGATGAGCGCTGGATACACCTCAAAAATTAGAAAATTTGAGGCATAAACAACCCCGTAATCGCAAGATGAAGAGATAAAATGCGCGGAAACTAAGCGGAATCCAAAAGCCGGAAAATAACGCCAGGTTTGATCAATATATTCACTGGCATCAAAAAACGAATCAGAACACAGACGCCCACAAAAAGGTAACTGAGAAGCCACCTGTGGAAAGCCTGCCTTGGCCATCATAAAATCAACCTGATGCCCCATGTCGCCCCAGGCTTTGGCCATCAATAAATAATGCTTCAACACCCCTGACATGGAGGTGCCATCGTTCAAGCTATTGTGAACTATTAGAATTTTCAAGAGAGAGCCATTCTGAGCCATGTCTCTTGCGGCAATCAACTTTTATCGTTGCCCCCACTCGATTGACTTTTTTCAGACAAGAAGGAATTTATGGCAGCTATCAAATCCTCTTTCGAAGTAGGTTTAATCATCAGATGATCGAAAACCGAGCTTTTAGCCAAGCCACCCGCAGTTTGCTGAGCATCAGCAGTTAAGGCTATAATGACAGGACGAACAGCCCAGGACTCTGCCAAAGATAAGGATCTTATCCGGCTGGCTGCTTCCTTTCCATCCATCACCGGCATACGAATATCCATCCAGATCAGATGCGGTCTCCATTGCTGTGCCGTTTTGACTCCAAGCAGACCATTGGTCACTATTTTTAGATTGTAGCCATGAGGTTCCAGCATCGCACTGATCAACTTGGCATTCACAGGATCATCTTCAACTATCAGAATCCGAGCTTGCGCTGGAGAAAAAGTAAATTCAATCGATGGCTCAGCCTCGGAAGTTTCTTCCAATGAAAGCTGCCCGGTGTCAAATGATGATAAAACTGGCAATGTAAGCCGAATCTTGGTTCCAAGTCCAAGTTTGCTCTGAATATTTATTTCACCACCAAGCAGATCAACATAATGTTTGCAAATTGAAAGCCCAAGCCCTGCGCCCTTTTGAGTTTGCGCATTTTCTCCTGCCTGAAAAAATGGCGTGAACAAATGTTCCATGTCACTTTCTGAAATCCCTGCCCCCGTATCAGTGATTGTCAATTGTATGGTTATCGCCCTCAGATGCTGGTTTTCGTTTTTTTGATCGGCTGAAGGTTTCCATTCACAATCAACGGATATTGAGCCACTTTGAGTGTACTTCACTGAATTGCCAACGATGTTTAACAGTATTTGCCTGATCTTGACGGCATCTCCTCTAAGTGGCTTGGGCACATCATCCGCGATATTCCAATGAATTGGAACATTGCCGCTTGATTCGTGCATGCAAAGCATCCCTTGCAATTCACTGAAAAGTAATTTTAGATCAAATTCCGTCTCGATGACTTCTTCCATTCTACCCGCGTCGACCTTGCCTAATTGAAGGATATTTTCTATCATAACAAGTAAGTGATAACCACTGGTCTCGATAATTCTCAATGATTCCTGCTGTTCCTTTGTGAGATTTCCCCCCTCAGCAATCAATTGACTGAATCCGATAATAGGGTGAAGAGGGGTTCTTAATTCATGGCTCATGTTGGCAAGAAAAACGCTCTTGGCTTTATTTGCCTCATTGGCTTGCTCTATGGCAGTTTCCAAAGTCTGGGTCCTTTGATGCACTGTCGATTCAAGCAAGTTCCGATGCGATTCAAGTTCCTTGGTGCTTCGATTAACAAAGGCGGTCATTCTGTTGAAAGAGGAGGTGAGAGTACCTATTTCATCCATGCAAAGCACAGGAAGCGTTGTGTCTAAGTCCCCTTTGTTGACTCGCTGTACTCCGCCCAGCAGGTTGAGTAGAGGCCGGATCAGTGACTGGTGAAATAATATAGGTATTCCCATCAGCACAATCAGGCAACCAATGAACAAAGATGATATGAAAACCTTGGCATTAGCAAATCCCGCTTGGCCTATCATCAGTTTTTGATCATAAACCATCCCATTGGAAGTGATGCGTGAAACAGCATTAGATCTCCCACTGAGGTGCAATCGATCGGGCTTCGTGGAACTATCTCCCCGAACGAAGCCGTATAAACGCACATCTGCGGGGGTATCTACTCGGCTATAAATAATGTCCCTTGATTGCATTTCGCCATAATTAAGCTGGATGGTTCCATCGCTGTGCAGAACAATTTGAAACGAATGCTTCAGCTCCTTATTTCGTCTGGACGGAATATTAATCCATGAGAAAACAGCACGCTCAGCTGAGATGTTCGTAAAAAGGCCTCCTCCTTCCTTGATTGCATTATCATCGGTATCTATCAAAGCAGCAACGATCAACGGGCGATGACCGTAATGAAGGTCGAATGCCCCAAATGTGACAGCATTCTGAAAAGAAACGTAGCCGTGAATGGAGGCAAAAACGCTGTGATATCCCTCTCCGAAGTATGAAAATTCGAAAGGTAATACCAACTTACCATTATCAGGCTTGTGA
>JBDQII010000489.1:0-3006 GCA_040264395.1 Verrucomicrobiota bacterium | reverse complement strand
GTCTGGGTGCTTACATTCACCCCCGGCGAAACGCTAGCGTATTAGAAAGCCTCCTAGGTTCAAAAAACTGCAAACGGATGTTACGACGTATAGTCATGGGTTTTTGTTTAGTCATTGAGCAAATACCGCCATTGCTTCATCCTCCAGGTGAATATTTCAAATTCATTATGGGTTCCGCCATGACATGAATACAAACCTACCTCGAATTTATAATGGCCCTTTTGGGAGATTTATGGCGTTTAATAAGTATGGCCGGCTGGTGGAATTATATATACTGCTCTGAATGCGATAGGCCCTTCCTTAAGACGAGACGCAGAGTTGTGAACTTCATAACGTGGGATAATAAAGGGGGTGCTTTTTCTCATTGTCTTTATTGTGGTTTTTCGTTCGAATCACTATCACCCGCATTCTGGCGAAATGTTTCATTGCCCGCCCTCGGGGTGTCATCAGTTGCATTCGCGATTGCATTATTTACAAACAATCCTGATGCATGGGCTTTTGTTTTGTTAAGCGCTGCTCCTTTGTTTCCGTTTTTCCGAATGAGAAAACGATGTAAGCCCATTTACGATCGATGGATTGAAAAGCACGGCAGCGATCCTAGCGGGTGGAATGTTTCCTCCGAACTTGATTAGTATAAACCACTGTATACTCAAGGGGAGGGCTTGGGGTGATTCAGTGAACCGTGCAGGGCATAGATTATGGTAACTTGGCTTAAGTATTATTACTGTTTCAACTGTGGTCGACCGTATTGTCAATCTGAAACAAAACAAGGAGACTGGGTCACTAACGGTGATACGGGTAGTGGTTTTCACTCAATACACTGCATGAGTTGCAGCAAAATTTTACACCAGCCTGGCCTTTTACCTGTTATCC
Source organism: Verrucomicrobiota bacterium (assembly GCA_040264395.1). Classification (GTDB taxonomy): domain Bacteria; phylum Verrucomicrobiota; class Verrucomicrobiia; order Limisphaerales; family AAA164-E04; genus AAA164-E04. The sequence goes on along the minus strand of JBDQII010000489.1, from coordinate 2,133 downwards.
TTTGCTGGGTTCTTTGCGCAGGCGCATCTCTCTTAAGCCTTGCTCGGTGGATCTCGTCTGGTGAACAGATCGAACTGATGATCACTGTGTTCTGTGGAGTGGGTGGTCTCCTGGGATTACGGTCTACTCTCAAAAGTTCCAGCAAATACAAACATATCTACGCCGAGTGGGTTCAAAAGCACGGCACCAATCCGGATGACTGGCCAGAATCATCCCAGCCTGAGTGAACTCTGCTGCTGGATACTCATGGAGAGTTTTTCTGTGTCAGGATTTGCACCAAATCGGCGTTATTTAATCTGAACAGGTCGTTGTTCATTGTTAGTGCGAAAGCGGTTCATACTTCATCAAACCCCACTGGCTTTGGCTGGTGGGGTTTTTAGTGTTGTGATTCGGTTTTCTGTGGCGTTTGTTCTGTATGTCAGAAAAACTGCGACCCAAATCTGGCAAAATTCACGATTTGTTGGCTGGTGGTATTCTCACTGCAATATCAGGATTCGTCATATACGCAGCAGCCAAGGACTACGATAAACTCGGATCCATACCCTCAGGTGGCGGAGTCATGATTACGATTTGTGGATATGCTTGCACAGAAGGATCGCCAACGGCCGCTGGGATAGAAACCCCGGAGGTGATTAACCCTGCGCTCCACTCAAGTAATCCCATGCTTTCTTCATTGCTCAAACTCTTATAGATGAAAGTCAGCGAATACTGAACTCAAGGCATTTCTTGATCCTTGCAGGTCGTCTCTGTCAGCTATGGAACAACCATGACTGACATTTGACAAGTCATACGCTATCCCCGCTGATTACCATATGTTCTATCTCCCCTGAGGTAGTCGTTCTGCCAGGCGTTCAGGAAGACCTGCCTCCCGGATTTTCTTCATGGTGGTCTCCATGTCGTAGTCGAGGCGGCGAAGCTCGATGGTGCTTTCCTTGAGGTCAAAAATCACGTAGGTCGCTTTCGGAACTCCATCGCGTGATTGGCCGACACTTCCTACATTTGCGAAGTATTTTTTGCCTGGTTCCACTTTGAATTTGGAGTAGGTGCCCCCTCTGATGGTTGCGTCACGGACAAAGGCAACCGGTACGTGCGTGTGCCCAAAAAAGCAGACTTTAGTGTTTTGGTAGGTAAAGCTGGAGGCTGCTTCGAGTTTGTTGAAAACATACCCCCAGCGCTCTGGGGCATCGAGTGTGGCGTGGACAATGGAAAAGTTTGCAACCAGTCTGAAATATTTGAGCTCTCGCAGCCAGGCGCGGTCATCCTCTGTGAGTCTTTCTTGAGTCCACTCGATCGCTGCTTTGGCGTGTGGATTGAAACCTTCCAGGTCACCCTCCATGGAGCAGTATTCGTCGTGGTTGCCTTTGACGCACGGCATGCCCATTTTTCGAACAATATCCAAGCACTCCTTGGGGTTGGCATTATAGCCCACTACATCTCCAAGGCAGGCGTAATGCGTGCATTCGTTCTCCTCGGCATCTTTCAACACCGTTTGAAATGCTTCTAAATTCCCGTGAATGTCTGCGATAATCGCGTATTTCATTATCTATGATCCCAAAAATGCAGTCTATCGTATTATTTCAAATCCCCTAAGCTCTCCGCTTGATTCTGACCAGTGACAGCTTTCGTCCCTGATCAACGGTCCGAGTCCTGAATCTTGCACAGCTTCGATAAAGGCTTCCAGCTCTTTACGTTCGCCTTCCAGAAGCAGTTCGACTCTTCCGTCAGGAAGGTTTCTTACCGTCCCAGTTGCATCGTAACCCGGTGCCAGTGATTTCACTGCATACCTGAATCCAACACCTTGCACGCGGCCTGAATAATGAACCGTTGCCCGACAACCATTTAGATCTGTCTTCATGTTCACAAAACCCGAATAATATCCACAGCGCAAGCCTAGGGTCCTTGTCGATTGACCGCAAGAATCAAGCCATATTTATGAGGTGTCAGGCAATGATTTTCTTTTAAAACCGAGTCTAATCTTCAAAATTTGCCCACAAATGTTTCAAGTGTCAGGACTTGAAGGCTCACGACTTGGGCTTATTCTTTCGTTTTGCCGCCAAAAGCCGGCTAGCCATCGAGTCGTTGTCCTTTTCTTGAGGGTCCTTTGATGTTTCCTTTTCAGGATCAACTTGGTAG
>JBDQII010000488.1:0-3056 GCA_040264395.1 Verrucomicrobiota bacterium | reverse complement strand
TCCACGGTAGGAGGATTGGTGCGGCACTTTGAAAATTACGCCTCCTTGCTCTCCAATACATATGATGAAAAATCGCAGAGATTCCTCGAAATTGGATGCAATGATGGAGTATTGATTCGCAGGCTTCCTGAAGAATGGGTGAAGTGCGGTGTGGATCCAAGTGATGTTGCCAGGCAATCTCATGCAGCAGATGATCAGCAAGGATATCAACTCTTGAGCGAACCTTTTACTGAAGCGCTGGTGGCTCAACAGCAATGGCAGGGCAAATGGGATGTTATCAGCGGGTCCAATTGTCTGGCCCACATATCGGATATCCGTGACGTTTTTGAAGGCGTGGCCCTTGCTTTGCGTAATGGGGGTGAATTCTGGGTAGAGGTACACGATCTCGAGGCATTGCTTTCAGGATTTCAATGGGACACGATTTATCATGAACACAAGGCTGAGTGGAGTCTGGATTCATTGACTTATTGCCTTGGGATACTTGGTTTCGAGCGAGTTCACTATGAGAAGATTCCGATGCATGGCGGCGCCATTCGTTGTCGGTTCAGGAAAACGGGGAAAAAGCAGCAATTACCTCGCGACTGGAAACGATATGTGCACTCCATTGCTGCTCTCTCTGAAGTCTATCAAAGAAGGCACGATCATCCTACTGCGGTTAAATTTGCGAAATCTGCTGAAAAAGGAGAAAAGATAGTTGCCTATGGGGCTGCTGGCCGAGCCAACGTATACTTGAACCAATTGCCAGCTTTACCTTTCGATTGGATTGTAGACGAATCACCTCTCCGAGTCGGAAAATATATTCCACGTGTCGGTACGTCAATTGTATCCCAGAAAGTCCTCGCGGAAAAGCAACCAGAATATTGTCTGATCACTGCGTGGAATTATCGTGATGATATTGTCAGGAAGAACGCTCAATACAGAGGTGAATGGTTTACAGCATTTAAATTCATGGAGGATGATTGATGAAGATTGTCGTGCTGGGGGCAAACGGTATGCTGGGGCACACTGTGCTGCATTATCTGAAGCAGGAGGGATGTTTTGCAATTCCCTTTACACAACGATGGTCACCCGGTAATGCATCCGAAGTCATGAGGATGCTATTAAGCACCGAACCAGACGTATGCATCAATGCCATTGGAGTTTTGCCCGTAGGGGGAGTTGGATTGGCCGAGACTCTCTGGACCAATGGCATGTTACCTGGGTTGATTTCAAGACATTTACCAGAGGCTTGTATTTTCATTCATGCCAGCTCTGACGCTGTTTTTGCCGCACATTCTACTGGATGCCGTGCACATGATACACAAACGCCAGACACTGATTACGGTCGAAGTAAAAGGCAGGGTGAGCTTGGATTATTGCGGAATAATGACGTGATTATCAGGACCTCGATCATTGGTCTGGAACCTGATAGCAGACAATCACTGCTCAGTTGGTTCCTGAGCCAGTCAGGTAAGGTCACTGGTTTTACCAATCAGATGTGGAATGGGGTGACGACACTGGAGTGGGCGAGGTTTTGCTTCGAGTTTCTTGAAGGGGAAATCAGTCCAATGCACGGAGTGATTCAACCTGGAACACTACCTCCGTTAAGTAAGTATTCTTTATTGAAATTGATAGGTAAAGTTTTTCAGCATGATGTCTCGCTGATGCCTGCCATTGCCATGGAAAATGTTCAACGGTCACTTATTCCAAGTCATCATAGCAGCGCAATTGAAACCCAACTATGTGTGTTACGCGATTGGTGGCGGGAGAAGAACAATGGTGAATGCCATTCCAAAACTCGGCTGAGTGAATGACCTCGTAAATTCCTAAAACACAGACACTGGGCATGTTTGTATCTTTGCTGCTGCCGAGGGGAGGATTTGTCTGGATGTTAGACGCCAAATGGGAGCAGTCGACATTTTGACTTAGGTTCAATTTTAAACAATGACCATTTGACCTGCCATTGATGTGTGATATCTCTATCTGTCCCAAGCGACAACCAACTATAAGATTTTTGTATGGTGAACGATACATTGAACAGTGAGGAAGAGAGAGACCACGGAGGAACCCCTGAACTATATGAAAAGCACCCAAAGAACCCCAAAACAATCGTGCTGCTCAAAGATGGGATAATGTCGATTGGGAGAGTTTTGATCTGCTGTTCCTTGTGGATAGCTGTGCAGATGCTGGCCGACGACCAAAACGCCAAGATGCCGAGACCTTTGAACAAGGGGTGGTATCAGAGTTTTGAAACAGGTGCTTTGCATCAGGTTGAAACTGGAATGGGCACCGCTGGAGATTTTGGAGTCAGTCGGTTCATGGCACGTGCTTCCATTGGCTACCGCAAGGACTTCCTCAACAGCACTTCACTGAGCTTCGGGTATGCCCACACCTCCTATCAGTTCAATGCCTTGACAGGTCCCTGGGCAGCTGAACCCTGGGGTGATGTGCATACAATGAGTCTTTCCGCACCGATACGCAGAAGCTTCGGCAGTGACTGGATGCTGCTAGCCATTCCCTCCATACGCACCATATCCGAAGACAATGCAGATTTGGATCAAACAATGGTGGGTGGAATCATCACGGGGATGTCCTATCAGGTGCGTCCCGGCCTCACCATAGGGCCGGGGTTTGGCGTTTTGACTCAGCTGGAAGACAGAGTGAATGTTTTCCCGATCGTTCTGGTGGATTGGGCCATTTCAGACAAATTCAAACTTCAAACGGGTCGTGGCTTTGGCGCCTCCCAAGGCCCGGGACTAGTCTTGAGTTATGCGTTGAATGATTCCTGGAAACTCATGGTCGGAGGGCGAATGGAAAGATTTCGCCTTCGCTTGAACAGCAATGGACGAGTGCCGAACGGGGTGGGGCAAGACAGGAAAGCCTCGGTAAGTTTTGGGGCACAATACGCCCTGGGTAAAGTGGGTTTCATCACCTTGTACACAGGAGTCAACCTCAGCGGTGAACTGGAACTGAATGATGCCAGCGGGAATGAAATCGTTGCGACCGACTACGACTCAACCCCATTTGTCGGCTTGAATGCAAGTATCAGGTTTTAGTCCCATTCATCGGTTTATTTC
>JBDQII010000487.1:0-3068 GCA_040264395.1 Verrucomicrobiota bacterium | reverse complement strand
GTACACTGGTCACCTACATGCGGGACAACGGCCCTCCCCCCAACCGTGTGCTGGTATCGGAATCCAAGGATCAAGGTGTCAGCTGGTCGATGGTGTACGATCACCCGCAACTCGCCAATCCGGGGGCCGGGCTGGAATTGATGCAACTCAATGATGGACGATTCCTTTCCATTTACAACGATACCGAGGATGGGCGTCATCAGCTGGCTGTCTCCATTTCTGAGGATGAGGGGAAAACCTATACTCACACACGCCATCTGGAAAAACGCGCGCCGGGCGAAGGCTCATTCCATTACCCATCCATCATCCAGGCAAGGGATGGGACTCTTCATTGCACCTACAGTTATTTCACACCCAACGGGCTTGACGGACGCGAAGGAAAGTCCATCAAGTATGCGACGTTCAACATCGATTGGGTCATGGAAGGTGATTGAATCGCCCCCTTGAATCAGGGAAAAACCTGACTCATTTGGCATTGGTTTTGCTGGTCAATGGTTCAAAAACAAATGTCATGACTTCATTCCCGCATTTCAAAACGGCACTTCTCGCGCTGTGCTGCATTCATTTCGGCTGGCACCCCTGCGAGATCGAAGGCCAGACTTTGCGTATCAATGAATGCATGGCAGCCAATTCGAATGGACTGCTTGATGAAGATGGAGATACGTCGGATTGGATTGAGATCTGGAATTATGGATCGTCAGCTGTGTCACTTGCTGGCCTGTACCTGAGCGACGACCCTCAATTGCCTGACCTGTGGCCGCTCCCTTCCATCCGCTTGGATGGCAATGAGCATCTCATTGTCTTTGCTTCCGGCAAGGACCGTCGTTCACCCGAGCATGCACTGCACTGCAATTTTGAATTGGATCGAAAAGGTGAATTCCTTTCACTGAATCAATTCATTGAAGGCGAATGGATGGAGCTCAGCGCATTCAATCCCTTTCCGCCGCAGAAACAGGATGTGTCCTATGGGTATGTGGGGAATGCGAGTTCCGTGAAGACAGCGCATTTTTTAATCCCCAGCCCGGGCACGAGGAACCGGGGTGAATCGGTATCTGGATTCGTCCAGGACACTCGTTTCAGCATGGACCGGGGATATTACGATGCTCCCTTCGACCTTGTCATCTCGACCGGCACCCCCGGAGCAACGCTCGCCTACACGACCGATGGCACTCTTCCCTCTCCGACCAACGGAACACAGGTCCTCCCTGAAAACATGACCGAACCAAACATTGCTCAGCTGAAAGTCACCGATTCCATATTACTGCGAGCCATGGCATACAAGGACACATATTCTCCCACCAATGTGGATACCCACTCCTATTTCTTTCATGGCTCCCTGTTGAAACAAGGAGACGAAGGCGAACCATTCGATCAATCGGTGCGCTGGGGGCACGCGGGGCCGGATTGGGAGATGGATCCGGAAATCGTCACCCATGCAAACCCTGAAATCAAACCTGCCAAAGAAGATTTCCTGAGACTGCCCACCCTTTCCATCGCAATGCATTTCAATGAAATGTTTGGTCGAGGAGGTATCTATATTGCCGGACAAAGTGTTGAAAAGCAGGTATCCGCCGAGTGGCTCAATCCTGCATCAGATCCGCAGACTCCCAACAAAGTTCAGGGTTTTCAAAAAGACGCCACCCTGCAGATTGTCGGCGGGAGCAGTCCGTCGCGCTGGAAATCAGACAAGCTATCCATGCGCCTGAAATTTGATCAGGATCTGAATTACCCTGTGTTTGGAGAGGATGCAACAGACCGTTTTGACACGTTGGTGATTGATGCTCGATTGAATAATGTGTGGCATTATGGAGGGGGTTCGGAACCAGTGGGGCAGCGAGAACGCGCACAATACGTGCGCGACCAATACGCCGCCAATCTCCACAATGCCATGGGCGGAACCTCACCGCACGGCAGACACGCACACGTCATGATCAACGGAATCTACTGGGGCATCCACACAATCCACGAACGCCCGGACGATAATTTCACAGCCAGTTACCTGGGTGGTTCGAATGAGGATTATGACTCAATCAAGCACCGTCCCAATGACGTACTTCAGGGAAGTTCGGATAATTACAATCAATTGCATGCTCTCGCTGGAAGGGATTTGTCGATCGAGGAAAACTACGCTGCGGTGAGTGCACTTTTGGATATCGATGATTTCATTGATTACATGCTCATGAATTATTACATCGGTAATGGTGACTGGGCACACCACAACTGGTACGCCTCATTCAACCGCATCGATCCCGATGGAAGATGGCGTTTCCACAGTTGGGATGCGGAAAAAGGACTGCATGGCGTCAGCAACAATGTCACCGGCAGAAACGATCGCGGTGGCCCCACCTTTCTTCAGCATCAGCTCATTCGCAATGAAGGCTACCGTTTTAGATTTGCAGACCGTGCCTATGATCAGTTGCGTCACGGGGTCTTGACCCCGGAGAGGACAGCCCAGATGTATCGTGAAATCACAGACCCCATCGACCTTCCGATTCGTCTGGAATCGGCACGCTGGGGAGACAATCAAAAGAGTCGACCCTACACTCGCCTGGATTGGATTGAGAATCGTGACTCGCTTTTTGGCCTTGCAGCCAATCGACAACTACCTACCCACGATTTCTTCAAGCGCAGAAGCGAAATCGTTTTAAGTCAATTCAAGCAGCGCAACTGGTTACCCTTCATGGAACCTCCCGTCTTCAATCAACACGGCGGACACATCCCGGGAGATTTCAAAATCGAAATTCAGCTGGCAAATCAGGGTTCCATCCTCTACACCCTGGATGGTTCGGACCCCATGCCTGCAGTTCAAAACACCCGTCAGACAACGTTCCATCTTGTCTCCGATTCACATGAAAAACATGCGATAATGCCAGAAGACAGCCGTATTGAAGACAATTGGATGCAGGTGAACTTTGATGACTCAGACTGGCCCAGAGGAAACAAAGGTGCAGGATACGAAAATGGATCAGGTTACGAAGATTTCATTTCAAGCACCTTGAATTTCCAGGATTCAGTCAACCAAAGCGATACCGAAACAATTTACATGCGAGTTGAGTTCGAGGTGGAGG
>JBDQII010000486.1:0-3070 GCA_040264395.1 Verrucomicrobiota bacterium | reverse complement strand
ACTTAGCATCAAAAACTCTATTTGACTAGAATGTAATTGTGTGCAGCAAATTTCACAAAAGGGCACGCATGACTCAAACCCGTGGAAAAGTATCATGGATGACCTCTCCTTCCGAGTCGCGTCTAAAGATCAGCTTGCAGTTTAAAGGCTATCCACGTAGGCCTGCATTTTATCTTCCTGCTTCTCGATGGACTGAATCAGTTTGATTTGAGTTCGCGTGCGGTCAAGGTTGTGTCGGGGGCGGTGAACGCGGAAGTACGTGTCACCAGAGAGATAATCGGTCAGGAATCGCAGTCCGATGGTGAAGGCCATCATTTTTCCCGAGAAAGCGATGAGTTTTTTTTCCTTCTTGGTCAGGATATCTTTTGTTGATTTTAAATAACCTCTGGCCAATGCTTTAAAAAGAGGTAACCGCATCTTGACCTTGGTCAAATCCAGCTCGTCCTCCATTGTTGGGCTGGTAGTGGTCCTGACCATATCTCCAAAGTCATACAAGATGTTGCCGGGCATGACGGTATCCAAATCAACAACGCACTGTTCTTTGTCTGTTTCTGCATCCAGCAGAACATTGTTGAATTTAGTGTCGTTGTGCGTGATTCGTTCAGGTAAACCACCCGAAGAGATCGCTTTCTCCAGCTTTCTAACGATGGCTTCGTGCTCTGTAAAAAATTTAATTTCTTCGGCGGCGTTCGTGGCTCGATTGAAACGGTCTTTCTGCAGCGCTTTGATAAAACCATCAAATCGCATTCTGACATTGTGAAAGTTCGGGATCGTTTCATGGAGTCGCGGACCCTCCATATCCGACAAATAACTCACAAATTTGCCGAAGGCTTTACCGGCTTCAAAAGCCTGCATGGAAGAGTTGACGGATTCATAGGTGCGGATGTTTTCGATGAATACAAAAGTCCTCCAGAAATGTCCTTCCGTATCCTTGAAATAGCATCTGCCGTCACGAGCGGGTACAATGATCAATACTTTGCGCGTGACATTTTTCTCTCCATTCGCCACGAGTTTGCTTCGAATATGCCTTGTGACCCGATCGACATTCTCCATGACCTGAACGGGTCTTTTGAATACATTTCCGTTGATCTTCTGGTGAATATATCGAACCAAGTTTCCTCCTTGACCGTAAGTAGCGGTGTAGGTTTCGTTAATGTGGCCAATCTTGCATGCCTCTGCATGATGGATTTCACCATAAATATGAAATTTGGTGGAAATGTCACTTAGCTGCTTCTCGTTATAAATAAACGCCATATAATTTACCCCTATATATAGGATTATATTACCAGAAAGATCCCAAAGAGGCCAGTTATATCAGCGAACAATACTACTTGATTGTATAAGGCGGGATTCCTTTGCTTGCATCGCCGATCACCCAAAGAAAATCATCTGTCGGGACAGTGTCATCCTTGCGATGTTTTTTTGCCTGGTTGCCGCCATCATCTCTTCCGTTCCACCCCACCGAATAGATCTCGAAACTGTCTTTCGACAATTGTTTGTAGGTAAAGCTTATTCCTGACATTGGATCCAGAGGAATAGAATCGGTGTAGCCTGGAACAAGAGCATCCAAATTTTCCGGGTAAATCTTGTTTTTGAGGAAGTAACGTTCGATATCGATGCTTGCCTTGGCCAATTCCAGTTTTGCCTGCTGAAGAATGGCCTTGTTCAGAGCTTTGTCCAAAGCGGGTAACAACAATGTGGCAAATAAACCGTATTGTCTGAGGTCCGCATCATCCCAGCTAATCCGAACATCCTTCCACGCTTGCGATTTTGACGCTTCTGCAGCCTTTTCCAGATCATCTATCATCAAACTATAAGCCTCCTGACATAATCGCCATTGTTTTGCCAGGAAGGCTCCTGAAAAATTGGAACCGAAAAAATCCAATGCAGACTTAATCATGCCCTCTATCGGCAAGCGGTCTCCGCTCCCCATATTAGCGATGGTGTGCATGGCGTCAGTCCAAGTTTGTTCAAGAAGGGGGCTGATAGAGGCTCTCCCCATGACACGCTCTATTCTGAGGCTGTCCGGCATGAGCTTAATCATGTTGATCGAGTCAAGCTTGTTGCGAATTTCGATCCACTGGGCTTCGTTCCATACGTGGTGGTTTTGTGCTGCGACAAGCGTGTCCAGAGCAATGGTTTGTTGAGCCATCTGTACGAGTCTGGAGATGAGGATATCTGAATCTCCGGTTTCCGATAACTGGAAGGCCAGCTTTGCGCTTTCGAAAGACTCGTTTGAATGACCAAGCGTGCTGTGCATGATGGAATCCATGTGAGCTATTTGGCTGAAGGCGCGCATCTTGGTGAGGTGTGGAAGTTGTAAATTGAATCCCTGTTCCCAGGCGAATGGATAGGCGTCTTCTTTCCGGTAAACCGCTTCCGCGAGTAGACTGATATCTGGTTGAACCGTTTTGAAGAATGGCTCCAAAGCACGGGCTGCTTCTATTGGGGAACGGGGTAGATCCTCCGTGAGTGTTGCTTGATTTGTTTCGAGTTTGATTCCCACTGATAATTCAACCAGTTTTCTTGCCGGCAAAAACATGGGGAGTCTTTCGGGTGAAGTTTCCTCGTATTTCAATCTCACTCGGTGCTTCGGCAATTGAAGCGGCTCATAAAATGCATCCAATTTTTCGCGAGCGACATCATCTGTTTTGCCTGGTCTACCTGCCATTGTCAGCGGTTTCAAAAGAGGGTGCTCCCAAACATTCTCATCCGCATTCACCTCGGGATTAGGAATATCATTCGGCTTGATGGGTTCGCCTTGCTCGGTGAGCCCCGTCTCGTAAGCGATCAGACGTTCAAATTCAAGTTTGTAAGACCGGTTGCTTCCCGTAAACCACACCATCAAGGCCAGTGCATACAAACCGATGGGAATCATTGATTTTGATGTGTTTTTGTAAATCATTCCCATGATCGCAATAGGGTTGGTCAGAGGGAAAATGGCAAACAATGCCAGCCATTTGCTCTTCACTGCAATCGCGATGGAACTCATCCACCCTGCGATTAGCAGGATCAGGGACAATGGGATAATCCAAATGGCGCCTTCAGGCAGCAGGGGAATGAGTTGGGT
>JBDQII010000485.1:0-3072 GCA_040264395.1 Verrucomicrobiota bacterium | reverse complement strand
TTGTAATGACATATTCCAATCGACCCACACACGCTGATCTTCATTTCGAATGTCAATCGCCTGTAAAACAGGGAACCACTCGGGTTGTTTTGCGTTCAGCATGGCTACCGCTTGAACACCCGCAAGGACACGCTGGATCTGCAGACTTGCTCCTGAACCTTCGGTGCTTAGCAGTAACTTAAGGAAAATATTCTCGTTTGATTCCCCTGCGGCCATGCCGGCTCCTTTGGTCATTTGAAGTATTTTTGCCTGCTGGGCGGGGAGTTGTGCCCCATCGAACGTGTTGGCAACTGCAATGTAGGCTATTGTGCCTGCAGGGGAGGGGTAACCCTTGAACTGCCGCTTAGCGGCTCCCCTATGCTTTTGAGTGCCGAGAATATGGATGAAATGGATGATGAGTTCCCTGTTGCGCCCGATGCAAAGGTGATTGGAATCGGTATCAGCTGCTATCAGGATCTCACCGTCAATGGAATAAAGATATTCAATCTCTGCATCAATCTTGGACACCGAAACGGGTAGCTCGTTCGGTTTGGCCTCGTGAGAATTCCAAAGCCAATCCATGGCTATCGTTTTCAATCTCGGTGTGATTTCCACCATCAGTATGCCGTCTTCATCAGGTGCATTGTTGGCGGATTTGCCAAAAGCTGTGACCGACAACACGCTGTCAATGCTTATATCAATGCCGCTTGAACGTTTGATTTCGGTTTCAGCATTGCTGATGTATTGCTGGAGTAACTCTTCACTGACCTCCTTGTAGAGATTCGTTTGTCGAAGCCCTTCAAAGTCGAAATGAGCCACCCATTGAGCGTCATCCGAAACTTGCCCCCAGTGAAGTGGGCTAGCATGAACGCCAATCGTCATCAGCAACAGCCAGGAAAGCTCTAGTCTCAAATACATTATAAATGGATAACTACTGATTGGTAATTTAACCAACTGTAACCCTATTCCCAATTTAAAACATTATTGTTTCAAAAAGAATGGATTTTTTCGTCATCGAAATTCTGTTGCCTTTGTGACACCAGAGATCGAAGATAGTCATCGTGTCGTCCAATCACTCAGCCTACAATATCCTCAAGGACTATGAGTGGAACTATGCTCATGTTCCTTCATCAAAGCCTCATATCTTCAATCCGGACGAGGATATTTCTGGTAAATGGACTTATGCTGGATTGCCGGTGCGATCGCCTCTTGCTATGGCAGCCGGTCCATTGCTGAACAGCGATTGGATCAAGTTTTACGCAGAACGAAGCTTTGATATTCTAACCTATAAAACGGTTCGGCGTTGCTCACGAGCAAGTTACGACTTGCCTAACCTTGTGCCAATTGAAGCGATGAGGGTTCAGAGGCCAGGTGCATCGGTAAGGGGGATAGGGCAAATGACAGGATCATGGGCTGTTTCTTTTGGCATGCCATCACGTGAGCCAAAGATTTGGCGCGATGACCTCGTAACTGCCAGGCAATGCCTTGGGGCAGGTCAAATTCTATCAGTATCAGTGGTAGCCACCCCCGAGGAGGGGGACGATTTGAAGACCATTGGAGAGGACTACGCCTCCTGTGCACGATGGGCTTTTGAGAGTGGTGCTGATGTCGTTGAACTGAATTTCTCATGCCCCAATGTCAAAACACCTGACGGCATGCTTTACACGCAGCCCACTGCTTCAAAAGATGTTTTGTATCGGGTCAGAGACCTTGTGGGGGATAAGCCACTCTTGGTCAAACTTGGATTCGTTGGAGAAGATGCTTTGGCACGCAGTTGGGTGGAGCTCAGCGGGGGGCTGGTTCAAGGGTTGGTTATGATCAACTGTATCGGGGCAAAAGTCCAGTCACCGGATGGTAAAGACTTTTTCAGCGGCGAGTCACGGGGCATCGCTGGAGTCGCCATAGCTGAAGCGGTCAGAAAGCAAGTAAGCACATTTCAATCATTGATACATGAACACCGTTCAAAGGTTAAGACGATCGCCGTCGGTGGCGTGACAGAAGCAACGGATGTTTCCGACTACCTGAAATTGGGGGTGGAAGGTGTCCAGACAGCTACTGCGGCCATGTTAAACCCCTCTTGGGCATTTTCCGTGAAATCGGAATTACAAAAAGCAGATCGCGCTCAGTCCGTTTGACACGGGTTGTGTTTGAGTTTCCTGCGGAGGGAAGCGGGCCTGCGTCAATCCTTCCCTTCGGACTGGATTTTATTGATAAATTGATTCAATGTTGTTTCCGAAATGGAAACAAAGGCTCGGATAGGAATATTGGGATCTGGAAAAGGATCCAACATGTTTGCTTTGGCTGAAGCATGTTATCAGGGTGTCGTTCGCGGTGAAATAGCACAGGTGGTGAGTGATGTTGAGAATGCGGGCATACTGGACAGGGCAAAGGACTTTGGTATCCCTGCCACTTACTTGTCTCCGGGGCCTTTCCGCACGAAACTGGACGAGGATGCAGAGCTCAACTATATCCGCCTTTTCCGGGAAGCCAAGGTGGATTGGATTGTTTTGGCGGGTTTCATGCGAATCTTGAAGGGGGACTTTCTAAAAGCTTTTCCAAATCGGGTGATCAACATTCACCCTTCTCTGTTACCCTCTTTTCCTGGTTTGGAAGCTTGGAAGCAAGCCCTTGAATATGGGGTTAAATATACAGGGTGCACCGTGCATTTTGTTGATCAGGGTATCGATACCGGGGCGATCATCCTTCAGGAGACCGTTCCTGTCATGGATGATGACACACCCCAAAGCCTCCATGCCCGCATTCAAGACGCTGAACACCATCTCTACCCCGCCGCTCTTGGTCTAGCCGTCGAAGGACGGCTCGAAGTGCGCGGCCGTTTGTGCTCAAAAGCAGCGATCTGATCAGCTAGAATTCTGGGTCATTCTCCCTCTTGTTTTAAATTTTTTTGCATTCTAGGGCAAAAAGGGGTGGTAATTTCATTGGAATCGAGGTTATCAAGACGGTGGTCGTCGCATGACCTGCTTGTCTGTTCTCCCTGAGATTGGTGCCTTGCACAACAAAAGATGCGACTCCGTTTGCAACAATGAAGTCCAAGAAAAAGAAAATTCTCAAATTCGGATTGCCCAAAGGCAG
>JBDQII010000484.1:0-3076 GCA_040264395.1 Verrucomicrobiota bacterium | reverse complement strand
TGATTGAATCCAAAAAGACAGAAGAGGAGAAGGGGAAGTTTCACCTCATATTCTGCCCTACTGACAAATGGCATCGGGTTGCCGACATGTGGAGGAATTCAGATCCCAATGCGCATTTAAAACCCGTTCTCACGGGTTATTTCTATCTTCCCGGACGCACTGCTTCGAGTGCTGATTATGATGTAAGTGGAGTTGAGGGTTGGGTGACTCGCAAAAAACTTGGTGGACGTTTTAAGAATGCTCCAATTTTGACCGACCGTCTTCAAGGGCTTGGCTCATGGAATATGTCGAAGAACAGTGGCAGTGTAAACTGGTTCACTGAAAGCGATGGTAAAAGCGTTCCTGCCGCCACCCACCGCAGTAGTGATGGATCTCCCGAAGGTGGTAACTTTTTATTCGAGGATGGTCATGCCGAATGGCGTCGATTTAATCTCAATGACGCACGATCAACCATCGATCTTGGGGCGAGGATAGGCACCTGGCTTTGCTTTTACAAAATCCCCGTGGCGGATTAACCATCTCAGTCATCCTGTTTATTCGGTAGCATTATTCCGCTTCAAACCTTTATGAGTTACCGATCCGCCTTTGTTATGTGATTGCGGTGTGGGGGAGCCAAAGAAAGAGTAATCCCTGAGAGGCTCCTTGCTGAGCCATCGATGTTCTTGGAAATGTTCTTCATTCAACCCAAAGGAAACATCTGGTTTCTGCTTGGGATATTTCGGGAGATATTCATGTGCGGTAATTCTTCCGTTGGGCTTGATCAATGCGAGATATTCTCCGTCGGTCGACAGCTTGAAATTTGTGTGTAAATCATCTACCCAATTGGTTCTGTTCTTGCCTGATGCCCACACCAGCAAGAATTCACCTGGTTCAATTTGGGCATTGGGGAAAGTCCATTTTCTGAAATTTTTAAAATCATCTGTTAAATGCCAACCAGCCAGAGAAAGCGTTTTTTCTGATGCGTTGTAAATTTCAATCCAATCAGAAAAATCGCCATCCGCATCGGTGAGTTGGGTTTTGTTCTCAGCGAGGAACTCCGTGATGAGTAAGTCTGGTTTGCCTGCGTAATATGTCAACAAGTCAGGATTCATAATCAGGCCTGTTGCTGACAAAACCAGCAAGATGCTGATGAACTGCCAGGGAGAAAAGATGCCATGCTTCTGTTCGGGTCTCATTGTTTCCTGCGTGGTTTTTGCTAGGTGCTCAGCAAATCTACTCCTGTGACATATTTAGACATGCGTGTCACCCGAAACGGTAAAAAATTGATCAATCGTTCATCGAGTGTTGCAATGTCTCCCGAATATTTTAATTCTACCACGACACTTTCCTCCAGATTACGAATCCGATTGAATTGACAATCAAAACGGTCAATGGCGATAAAGCTCAACCCCGAGTCAATCGTGATGCGATACATGCCGTCTGCAGAGAGGTAGTATTTTCTGTGATAACGATTGCACATCGTTGGGACAACCAGTCTTATGTCGTGACGGACATTTTCGGGTATGTCGCATTTCTCCCAATAGGCATCCAAATCATGATAAGAAAAACCGGGGGTAAGATTAAGTGGTGGCAGTTTGTAACTGTTCTTTGTGCCCACCATGCCGCGTTTGATCTTATATTCCAGTGTTGTTTTTTGTTGGCTCCGCAGAAACCCCCCATACCATCTTAGTCGTATTTTGGTGCGAGCAGCCTGACCACTCAGATTTTCATGGTAATTGGATAAATCAGGCGTATCGAAATAGATGTTGTTGATAAATCGTGGCGGAAAACATTCAAAAAACAGGGCAGGGGAACGTTTGATCCACATCTCAATTTCAACTTCCGGCAAGTCCTGAATATGATATTTGCGCTCGAACCGATAGCCTTGCCTCGGTTCGTGTATTTCCTTTTCGGATGTGGCTGTATCGGACACGCTCACTTTATTATCCTCCGATGCCACGGTCATCGATCAAGCTTATCTTGATCTCGGGGTGAATGCTCGTCAGCGCTGTTCTGCAACTCTGAATGTGCTCTATGTCTTTGAATTGTATTTGAAAGGATATTTCAAAAAGCTCCTTGGTTTCATCAATACGCCTGAGTCTGAAATCTCTGGCCTCCTTGGCCAGCACCTTGGTGATCTGAGGAATGCAGTCTTCTTCTGATTTTTTGCCTGATAATGTGAGATAAAGATTGGGTTTTGTTTCTCCTGGCCTTGTGAAATGACGTAATGCAAGGATTGCGACCACCACGAGAAAAGCAACTCCGGTGATCAATGCTTGCTGGGAACCCATGCCCAGGCCGATCGCAATGGCGAAAAAGAGGTAGCTTAGCTCTTCTGGTTCTTTGATAGCTGCCCGAAATCTTATGATGGAAAGTGCCCCGACCAATCCCAAAGACAATGCCACCGATGATTTGACGATGGTAATGATCAGCATGGTTGTCATGCTCAATATCATGAAATTCCTTCCGAACATTTCCCTGTTCGACAGTGCATTTCCAAAGTGTACATAGACCTTGCTCAACAAATAGCTGAGAAGCGCAGCCAGCAGGAAATGCACAATAAACCATACGACATCAATCTCCGCATTTTGAGCGGCAAAAAAGTTTAACAATGATCTGGGATCCGTATTCATGGGTAGTGTTGAGACTGAACTTGAGCGATTCAGGTTACAAAATCTACAAAATAAACGTGAAACACTTCAAACTCCTGACAAACGAATAAGTATTTAGACCACATTGCGGTGTTGCAGGTGTGAGGCCTCATTTTTTCCTCATCCTGGAGTTTCCATAGAATGTTGAGGTTTTTACTGCTTTTCCGCCGGATGTTGGTTTCCAGAGTATGAGGGTTACCTCCCTGCAGGGCCCCTCTGAGCTATCCAAATTGAGTGTGACATGAGCTTCTAGGTAATGCGACCGGCACTGCAACGAGATGCTTCATTCCTGATTCCTAATTCTGTGCGGGTAATTCCAGTTGGTTTTCGGAAGAAGCAATGACTGTTGCCACGGTTGCATCGCCAGTGACATTGGTGACAGTGCGCAACATGTCGAGTATTCGATCTACACCAAGGATCAGTGCAATCCCTTCGCTGGGGACATG
>JBDQII010000483.1:0-3084 GCA_040264395.1 Verrucomicrobiota bacterium | reverse complement strand
GTTCCCAAGCAGTCAACAGAAACCCCATCGAAGGGATAATACCCTTGGCTCAAATCCACATATTTCGTCTCGTTCCTCCTATCCAGAAGAAGGGATGCAGAGCTTCATTGAAACGAATCGCGCCGTAAGCCTGCGTTTGTCAGAACGATGAAGACTTCACAGGTTTTACTGGCATTCCATGGGATGAAACAATACGCTGTCGCACTTCCAATCAACCTTGCTGAAACAAGCCGCAGTTTTGATCCCTGTTTGCCTGAAGCCCCTCAATGGCACGATGATCCTGCAAACGCAATGAGACCTTGATTCAAGATTGAACCTACTCCTATGCTCGTGACAATGTGGTTACCCTTTTTTAAGAAATATACAGTGATTTCTGTGCTTGTAATGGGTGGCAGCATTTCGCTGGTTTGGGCCTGCGGTCCATGGTTTCCCAACTGGTTGCTCATACAGGGGGATCAGGAAATATTAAAAGCACCCTCAACTCACTACAAACAGGAATTAAAGCGCATCGGGCAAGATTCCTCTTCCATGTATAAGACGGTTCGTTCAGACAAGAACGAGGCAGAACAAACGCTGGATGCGGCCTTACAGGATCTTCGTGACGCCTTGATGGATTCGTCCATGGATCAGCCTGAGAGGGCTCAAGTGCTGGAAGATCATCGTGTTGCCAGAAAAATGTTGCTTGAATATCGTAAGGCATTGCATCAACGGGGTGCAGGATCTGATTTCTGGTTATTGAAAAAGCCAGAACCGCCTGCCATGAGTATTCCCGAGCTAACGAAGGGGTTGCCGACTGAATTCGCTCTCTATTTTGAGGGTGCAATTGCATACCATCAAAGTGATTTTACCAAGGCTCGCTCTCGTTGGTTAAAGGTCCTGGAATTACCTGAATCGCAACGTCGATACCGATCAACTTGGGCCGAATTCATGCTTGGTAAACTCGACGTCGATACGCATCCGGATCACGCGCTCATCCGCTTTCGCCATGTCCGTTCTCTGCTTGATCAAGGGTTTGTAGATAGTCTGGGACTGGCTGCATCGAGTCTAGGCTGGGCGGCTCGATCGCATCTGAGGCAGAGTCAATACAGGGAAGCCATCGATCTCTACCTCGAACAACTGAACACCGGGGACGTTCCCTCGGCCGATGTTTCTATTCGCTGGACTTTGGATCGAGTCTTCCGGGAGGGTCCGAAAAGTTTTGCCGATTTGGCACAATCTCCAAAGATTAGGAGGGTCGTCACGGCTTATTTGACTTCACGCCATCGTTCCCCATGGGACCTGCACGTTCCCGAAGAAATCGAGATTGTAAATGCATGGGTTTCCGCTGTTGAAGGTGCCACTTCTGAAAAAGATCCTTTATTCGAATTACTTGCATTGGCCGTGTACCAGCGTGGTCTTTACGATTTGAGTGAACGTTTACTGGGTCAGGCACCGCGGGACGGCATTCTATCTGCATGGTTGCGCTCAAAACTTTTATTTCGAAAAGGTCATATCCAGGAAGCCATGGACATGCTGGCGCAGGTCGTGGAACATTTCCCAAACCCGCAGGACATGGATGCTACCCTCTATGCCTCCGGTGCCACCCGGTCCCTGATCGGTGATCAGCCTGGTCTGATTTATCGATCTGCCCTCTCCAATGGCTCGGCACAACCTCAGGGTGAATTGGGTCTTCATTTATTGCATCGGGGTGAGTTTATCAAAGCGATGGATACATTGCTTCGGGCGGGTTACTGGATGGATGGAGCTTATGTCGCGGAACGTGTCCTGTCCCTCGATGAACTGAAGGAATACGTGGACCGTAATTGGCCTGCCTTTTCGCCCAATGCTTCTCCGTTAAATGGCGGAAGTTTCAGCACTCTGGAGGAGACGACGCACTATCGAATCCGATATTTACTGGCTCGGCGTCTGGCCCGGGAAAATCAAGACAGGGAAGCCACTGCTTATTATCCTTCGAAATGGCGTGAGCAGCACCAGTTGCTTGCAATGAACCTGAGAGCGGGCCGCTCCAGTACTCAACCGCCCGCACTGCGTGCAAAAGCACTATGGGATGCCGCAAGGACCACGCGTTATTACGGATTGGAGTTGATCGCTACTGAGTTGGGGCCTGACTGGGCCATTCACGATGGAAACTTTCAAGAGGGGGTTACTTTGAAAGCACGTCAATCCAGGGACAGAAATACCAGGCTTACTCCGACAAAGGAAGAGTTGCGGAGAGCGGCCGAGACTCGTCTTGAACCGTTCCAAAGGTATCATTATCGCCTCATTGCAGCCGACATCGCATGGAATGCCTTGCAATGGATGCCTGACAATGAGGTTGATACGGCTCGAGCCTTTTGCGAAGCGGGTGGTTGGATTAAGAATATCAATCCCAAGGCCGCGGATCGCTTTTACAAAGCCCTGGTGAGACGATGTCCAGACACCGAAATCGGCAAAGCGGCCGAACAATTGCACTGGTTCCCAGTATTGGATGAAAACGGCAATCTTGCCATTGATAAACCGAAGCCTCCAGACAGTGTTTCAGTGGAATGAAAGTTACTCTGATCGGATTTGAATGTTGAATGGTATGTTTCGTTGCTGCAAAAGCGATCTGCGAAAAATGTTTTTCTGGGGGGCTGTAATGCTCTTTGGTCTGGCCGTTGTCTGGCCTCGCGTGCGGCCCATGCAAATGGCTTCGGGCCCAATGCCGCAGGATGCTTACCTGTGGCAACGTGATTGGAATGATCACGTGAAGCAATCGATATCGGAACATGCCTCTTCCTTCCGTCAATTGGCCGTGTTGCATGCTGAGGTGCGTTGGACAGATCAAGGCGAGCCGCTGCGCCATGTGACTTTGGACTTCGACACCCTGCGAGAAACAGGACAGGAAATCGGGCTTTGTTTGCGTATCGGTTCATTCTCCGGTCCATTTCATAAGGAGGATGAACGCACTCGTTGGCTGGTGAATATTTGTCAATCCATGCTTGCCGAAGCAAACGATCACTCGATGACCGTTGCTGAAATTCAGATTGATTTCGATTGTGCGGAATCCAAATTGTCGGGTTACAAGCAATGGATCCAAGCGATTCGAGTGGCCATTGCTCCGAC
>JBDQII010000482.1:0-3095 GCA_040264395.1 Verrucomicrobiota bacterium | reverse complement strand
TGATCAAGGACACCAAAGAGTTGGTTGATTCCGTGCCTAAATATCGTGACTCCATCCAAAAACGATATGAGCTGTACAGCAAAAATCACTCTTTGGAAAAGTACCTTCCTGATTCGCTGAAGAACTACCTTCCCTGGATAACCCGCACCAATACAACCAGCGCTGAGCTCAATGATGACATGACTGATAAAGTCAATGAGATGGAATCAAAGACAAGCCAAGCTACCTTAAACGCTTCCGGGGAAACGCCTGCCAAAGCAAAATCTATTGATTTGAATGCGGATCAAATTGGAAAATTTGCTGATGCAATCTGGAAAGGTATCAGCGGTATGGGGAGATGGGCTCGTTCACGCATAGAGAATATCACTTCCATGTTCGGCATGCTTGCAGGATTCGCACTCGTTCCTGTTTATGTTTTTTATTTTTTATCTGAAAAATCGGGCATTAAAGACAATTGGACGAGCTATCTTCCAGTGCATGACTCCTGGATTAAGGAAGAGCTGGTGTTTGTTCTCAGATCGATCAATGACGCATTGGTAGTATTTTTCCGTAGTCAAGTGCTGGTCGCGATGTGCGTGGGAGGATTGTTGATGATTGGTTTCTCCATCATCGGCTTGAGATATGCAGTGCTTTTGGGATTCATAGCGGGCGTGCTGGGAATCGTGCCCTATCTGGGCGTCATGCTCAGCATCCTGCCAGCAATGGCTATTTCAATTGCTCAGGCAGACGGCTGGATCCATCCGTTACTAACACTTGGAATCTTTGTCTTGGTCCAGTTGATGGAAGGATTGGTAATTTCTCCAAAAATCATTGGGGACAGGGTGGGTATGCACCCTCTAACCGTCATCATCGCCATTATGATCGGGACTACCTTGCTGGGAGGAATCATCGGCGGCGTTCTTGCGATCCCACTCACTGCAGCACTAAGAACAGTCATGTTCCGCTACGTATGGAAACAGCCTGTAGGAAAGATAGAAGAATTGAGCGCTGAAGGCGTTTGATTGATTGAGTGGATTAAAGCATTTTCCGCACATCAACCGCATCCATGCCAGCCGCAATGATCGCTTGCATACCGAGATCCGTATCTTCATAGGCCCTGCATTTGGCCGGTGGGGTCCTGATTCTGCGTGCAGCTTCAAGAAAAATATCCGGGGCAGGCTTCTGATTGGAAACGTCCTCGCTGGTAACGATGGCATCGAAATACTTGGATAATCCAACATGATCGAGCAATGGCTCGATGACTGATCGAATGCCGCCTGTAGCCACAGACATTGGAACACTTCCATGCCAGTCACTTACGATGGAGACCACTGGAAGTAGCGGTTGCACCTGATCCATGTAAGGAAGGTAAGCCTCTTCTTTCTCGTGAGAAAGGGCCATGACATCAACTGGAACCCCTTGTTCATCGCTGAGCATTTTGATGATTTGCCAGGAAGGCACTCCTCCTAGAGCATAAAATCGCTCTTCAGGAAAGTCGAGACCGTGACGTTCCGTCACCTCCTTCCAAGCGAGCCAATGCGCTGGCATGGAATCTACTAAAGTGCCATCACAATCAAAAATAAGGCCTTCTATATTATCGCTCATTGATTCATTTCCTTGAGTTTTACCTGGAGAGCGTCATGCATCAGAGGTTCGATCACGGAATCCATGTCTCCCTCCATCAAAGCAGGCAGGTTGTACAATGTCAGTTCAATACGATGATCCGTCATTCGATTTTGAGGGAAATTATAAGTGCGAATGCGCTCATTGCGCTCTCCCGTTCCCACTTGCGCCTTTCGCTGTGCCGCGTATTTGGCGTGTTCTTCAGCGATTTTACGCTCTAGTAGCCGTGACCTGAGTACAGTAAGAGCTTGGAGCTTGTTTTGCTGCTGAGATCGTCCGTCGGCACACCTTACAATCAAACCGGTTGGTTTATGCTGAACCTGCACCGCTGAATCTGTCGTATTAACCCCTTGCCCTCCTGGGCCAGAAGCTCGACAAACTGAAATGACGAGGTCGTCTGATTTGATGGCGACATCCACTTCTTCTGCCTCCGGGAGCACGGCAACGGTACACGTGCTTGTGTGCACGCGGCCTTGAGTTTCGGTCAGAGGCACTCTCTGTACGCGATGAACGCCACTTTCGTACTTCAATCGCTTGAAAACGTCATCACCCTTGATGCCGAAAATAATTTCCTTGAACCCCCCCAGATCTGAGGGGCTACTGTCCAGAACCTCCAGCTTCCAGCGACGCGCTTCAGAATACCTGTTGAGCATTCTGTATAGATCAGCAGCGAATAAGGCAGATTCTGATCCGCCAGCGCCTGCTCTGATTTCCACAATAGTATCTCGGCTGTCAGTTGGATCAGGTGGAACGATTCCCATCTGCAGCTGAACGATTGCTTCCTCAAATCGTTCCCTCAATGAAGAAAGATCTTCTTTTGCCATCTGAGCCAACTCAGTATCAGCTGGCTCGGCGGCAATCAGTTCTTCGTTATCCCTGATTTCTTCTTCAATTTTTTGGTAATCCCTTCCTTTCGCAACCAGACTTTTCAAGCGATTGTATTCTCGGGTAAGGTCCTGAGACTTTTTCTGGTCGTTGAACACTGACGGATCGCCCAGAGCAGATTCTACTTCCGCGAGGCGCCGTGCAAACCGCTCGACAAAGGGATGAAGGTCCATGATGAAAATACAAATCGCCCGCAAGCAACCTTGAGCGGCCACGTGCGGGCGATGAAAGAAAAAGGTTTAGCGCTTGCGCTTTTTGAACGCGGTGGCTTTTTCCTGCGCTTCTTTTGTCTTGGCGCGTCGCTGTTCAAACTTGTCTACGCGACCTGCTGTATCCACGAACATCTGCTGTCCTGTATAGAAAGGATGCGATGCGCTGCTGATGCCCAGCATTACCATTGGATATTCGTTACCGTCTTCCCATTTAACCGTTTGGGTAGTACGGGCACAGGAGCGGCTCAAGAACGTAAAGCCGGAGGCAGAGTCCTTGAAAACCACGGGTCTGTAATTCTCTGGGTGAATGTCACTTTTCATATAAGGTCGGCAAACTTACCAATCGGTATCACTTTGACAAGCGAAAAAACAAAAAAGACTATCTGATCAGCTTAT
>JBDQII010000481.1:0-3097 GCA_040264395.1 Verrucomicrobiota bacterium | reverse complement strand
TTGAGTTTTTTGGAAGCTTGGGTAAGTCCTCCCTCGCTTGCTACTGCCCAGAAATACCTTAAATGGTGATAGTTTAAAAATTCCACGGAAAGCTCAATACTTAGTTTATTTCTATACTTATAATTGAATATTTGTAATAGTCAAAGTATTCCGCACCAACGATAGTATCTCCAAATGAAACAGATAGATTACAAAAAGGCGTTTCCCAAGGACTTTTCCGCGGGAGTTGTTGTCTTTCTAGTCGCTCTTCCCCTTTGTCTGGGTATTGCTTTGGCTTCTGGCGCTCCCTTGATCAGTGGTATCATAGCCGGACTCGTTGGAGGGCTTTTTGTTGCTTGGATCAGTGGATCGCACACTAGCGTCAGTGGCCCTGCTGCAGGTTTAACGGCGATCGTTCTGGTCCAGATCGACAAACTGGGGTCTTTCGAAGCCTTTCTTTGTGCGGTGATTCTTGCAGGTGTTTTTCAATTGCTGATGGGGTGGAGCAAAGCAGGTTCGCTGGCAGCTTATTTCCCTTCTAGCGTGATCAAGGGGCTTCTTGCGGCTATTGGCATTATTCTCATACTCAAACAAATACCCCATTTGTTTGGTCATGATCCTGATTGGTTTGGTGACATGACTTTCCAGCAGCAGGATGGCAAGAACACTTTTACCGAGATCATTGCCACCACACTTCACATTCATCCGGGTGCTGCCGTTGTTGGATTGATTTCGCTGGCCCTTCTGATCATGTGGGACAGGACTGCCCTGAAGAAAATCCCCCTACCTGCACCGCTTGTGGTTGTTGTTCTTGGCACCATACTCACGTTTGTCCTCCGCCCGATGGGCCAACTCATGGAAATAGGTGCTTCCCACCTCGTGCAGGTGCCGGGCACTGGCAGTGCGAAAGACTTTCTTGGGACGCTTCCCAAACCTGACTTTTCAGTCATGTTCAGCTCAGGTGTTTTCATTGCGGCCATCACCGTTGCCATCGTGGCAACGCTGGAAACCCTCCTCAACCTCGAGGCAGTTGACAAACTTGACCCTCAAAAAAGAGTTTCCCCGCCGAACAGAGAATTATTGGCTCAAGGCTCGGGAAATATCATCTCCGGGTTCTTGGGTGGGCTTCCGCTCACTTCGGTCATTGTTCGTAGTTCTGTAAACATTGCAACGGGTGGCCAGACCCGGATTTCATGTTTCATTCATGGGATTTTCTTGCTGACAACCGTCATGTTTCTTCCGTCCTTACTCAACACAATACCACTTGCCACCTTGGCCGCCATTCTTATTGTAACGGGCTTCAAACTCGCCGGTATACCTCTTTTCAAACAGATGTGGAAAAGTGGAAAAAACCAATTCGTTCCATTCGTCACCACTATCATTGCCATTGTCTTAACCGACCTTTTGATAGGCCTGCTGATTGGTATGGGCGTTGCTATATTTTTTATTCTACCAGCCAGCCTCAAACATCCTGTCCGTCGTTTAGTGGAAAAGCGAGGCGATGGAGATATTCTTAGAATAAAACTAGCAAACCGCGTCAGCTTCCTCAACCGAGCATCCCTAATGAAAACGCTTCACGAAGTTCCCAATGGTACCCAATTGGTGATTGACGCGAGCTCCACCATCTTTATTGATCCAGATATCCTGAGTTCAATCACTGACTTTGAAAAGCAGACAGCCCCCGCTCGTGATCTCAAACTTAGTTTGGAGGGCTTCAAAGACCCATCGTAAATTCACCACAAACTTCAAGACACTGATTTTTGTATGGAGTCCGCTGCAGCACATTGCACCTGAAATGCGTATCAAATCCTCGAGCAGGAAAGGCTTTTGTTTTGCAAAATAAAACAGGTCTTCATGGGGTTTTTGAGGGCTGCTGATTACTAATCAAAATGTCAGCACTTGAATTTGCAAGGCTTTAACCGTCAAGGGTGTAGTCATACCGGCCGGAGCGCTTCATTTGGTTCAACGACTGCAGCAACATCCCTCTAGAAAAAACTTTGGTAAGCATGTCATGAGGGCGTTTATCAAGACTTCTAATCCGCACATCCACCGATTCCCTGTCCGCTGAATCTCCCCTTGTTCAATTTAGCACCCTCTGCTCTTACATGAAATCATGGCACAGTCCCATGATTGGCGATTCAGTTTTAACTTGTCTAAAAGTTTTTTTCTGACGTCATCTTTGATACGGGTGGCTGCTCCAGAAGCACGGCATTGAAAACATGAAGATCGTCCCAGAAAAATATTTCATTCTTTTGTCCTTGATGACCCTCCTTCTTGCAGGTTGCGGCCAGAAAGCTGAAACCATTGGCATTACTCACCCTCCCGGGATTGATATTCATTCGGCTGCTACTACCGGTGACATTGCGAGCGTCAGGCAGCACATCGATGCTGGCTCGGATCTTGACGAACCGGATTCCACAAGTGGAAATACTCCACTAATGAATGCCATCCTTTTTGGGCAGCAGGAAGTTGGGCAACTTTTGATTGAAAATGGCGTGGAACTCGATGCACGCAGCAATGATGGCTCAACGGCCCTCATCACTGCTGCCTTTTTTGGTTATCCGGAGATGGTCAAAGCTCTCCTTCAAAAAGGCGCAGATACCACCATTCAAAATAATACGGGGGCAACAGCTCTCATTTCGGTTCAAATACCATGGGTTCAGGCAAAACCAATTTATGATTTTGTGGGGGCGATGCTGCAACCTGTCGGCGTGATTCTTGATTACGAACGCATTCAAAAAAACAGGCCGATCGTTGTCGCGTTGCTTCAGGCGAAAACCAATACCACCGCAGCTTCAGTTCCATCTTCATTCGTACCCGAATATGAGGTTGAAACCAAGGTGCCTTCAGGCAATGAAAAATACCTCAGCACGAAATCAGATTACATTTTCGATCAGGATCGTTTGCACACCTTCGAACTGAACCTTCCTGACGCAGCTCTGGCAGCGCTGGATGCCGACCCGACTGCGGAAAAATACGTGGCAGGAAGTTTGACGTTCGAGGGTGAGACAATCAGTCCTGTAGGGATAAGATATAAAGGTTCTGTGGGAGCCTGGGTGGGAGGGACCTCGGGCATGAATCCTTTCATGCCAAGCGGCCACAAAACCCGAACCAAGCT
>JBDQII010000480.1:0-3099 GCA_040264395.1 Verrucomicrobiota bacterium | reverse complement strand
CAGGACATCAAGCCATTGGCAAACACCTGAAGCTGGGGCTGAAGTTGCTCGACCAGAGAATAAATCACACTATCCTTCACCAGAAGCTGTCCGATCCCAAACAACAATGCTGCCTGCACGACCGACAGGATCCATGCTGCCATGACCATGTTCCGAGTCCATTTGCTTGACCAGGCACTCTGGATGCCGTTGGCCGCAATGGCATAGCGACGATACCAGATGCCCTGATATTTGCCTTTCCAATGTTGATATGTGCTACGATACAGACTCATGAGCAGTATTTAAGGCTTGGATGAAAAATTCTTCCAATGCATTGGGGCTTGGCAACACTTCAATGGGAGTGATGCCTGCGCGGTGCATGATTTCAAGGATGGGATTGATATCCAATCCCCCGTGCTCGACTTTAAGATGCCCGTTGGGCAAGTTCTCAGAAGGCCAACCTTCTGCCTTGAATAAACTGACTAGTTTTTGCTGGTCATTTGCGACAACCACCTCTGCCGACCCTTTGCACTGAGCGCTCAGATTGGCAATCGTATCGTGGATCAGCACTTTCCCCAGTGCGACGATAATGATCTGGTCACAAATGCGCTGCACATCATGAAGCAAATGCGAAGATAAAACCACACTGATACCGTGTTCTGTCCACAGACTCTGAATCAATTCCAGTATCTGCTCGCGCCCCCTCGGATCCAGTCCATTGGTGGGCTCATCGAGAAACACAATCTCAGGGTCATGAACAATCGCCTGAGCCAATTTCAGGCGTTGACGCATGCCGGTCGAATAGGTGTCAATTTTTCTGTAGCGCTCCTGCCCCATGCCTACGAAATCCAGCATCTCATGGGATCGCTGGCGAGCCGCCTGATAAGGTAGCCCTGTCAACTGGGCGCAATAGGCTACGTATTCACAACCCAGCATACCTGGGATGTGACAATCCTGTTCTGGGGTATAGCCGACACGGGTGCGTATTTCACGTCCCACTTGTCCCACTTCCTGACCGAGCAAGAAAGCTTTTCCCGATGTAGTTGGCATGAGCTGAAGCAGGCACTTCATGAAGGTGCTTTTTCCGGCACCGTTCGGGCCAAGTAAACCGATAGGGCCAGGCGGCACTTGGACGGTTACCTCATTCAGAGCGGATTGCGATCCGAATTTTTTGGTCAACGCTTCGGTCCGTATGACAAATTCAGGCATGAAGTATCAGGGTTTTGAGTTCATGGAAGGTTGATAGAAAGCGACAAACTTACTTGGTAGGAACGTGCCCGCCAGACCACCTGCAGCCGCCCGGGCATCTTCTTTCAGTAGTATCCATTCTTTTTCAAGTGGTTCGTCTAGCTGTTGCCCCCAGCCGGCAACCGACAACCCTGTTGTATGCTGGATCAAGTCATCGGGAGAAAGAGAAAGCCATATGGAATGGGTGGCTACATTTGGTTGAAGCTCATTGCTTAGATATAGTTGGACCATGGCGGTGATTACCACAGAGCTGGTTGCCAATGGCATTAACCACTTCTGCCATGGCAAAGGAGTTGTTGCTGGCGTGGAGACAGGCTCCTCGCTTGACGGCCTGCCCATGGATGCAAGAAGCTTAGGTGATCCAAAAGGTTCCTGGGATTTAGCAAGGCGCTTTAAATCAGTGATCAACCGGCGTTGCTCCTGATACCAAGACTGGCAGCAACTGCATGCCTTCATGTGCCTGATTGACTTTTCTGAAGGCTCAAATCCATCATCCAGTGCATGGTGCATTCGAAATTTGTGGTAGCGACACAATAGGTTCATCGGATTTCCTCTGTGGACTCGTTTTTCACATGACGCACCAGAATGCCGCGGGCCCTGTGGAGTAATACTCGGACCCGTATTTGATTCGTCTTCATCGCGTGTGCGGTTTCCTGAATTGTTAAATCTTCCCCGTATCTCAACCAGAGCGCTTCGAATTGTAACGGTTTCAATACTCGTTTTGCTGTTGCCCAAAGTGTCTCCGTTTCATCTTTGCTTTCCAGCAATGATCGCGGGTGGGCTTCTTCAAGCTGAGCGTAATCCTGGAACTCCAAAGTGGGTTTTGCCGACCTGAAATAATTGTATGCTGTGCGTTTTGCAATCGTGAACAGCCAGGTACTAAAGGAATATTTGGAGTCGTAGCGGTGAATGTTTTTATAAGCCTTGACGAAAGAATCCTGCGCAAGATCGGCGGCGTCATCCATGTTGCCAACCATGCGATATAGGAAGAAGGTTACACGGGATTCCAAGCGCTGAACCAGGGATTCAAACGCATGAAGATCGCCGGTTTTGCATTGCTCAGCGAGTTCTTCGAGAGTCAGTTCCAATTTGTTCGCAGCAGGTGTCATTTCGGCTGGCACTTTACTTTGTGGAACCTTGCAGGGCATGAATAAAATTTGTGACATTTTGTAATGACATATTCCAGTCGACCCACACGCGCTGATCTTCATTTCGAATGTCAATCGCTTGTAAAACCGGGAACCATTCTGGTTGTTTTGCATTAAGCATGGCTACCGCCTGAACACCCGCAAGGATGCGTTGGATCTGCAGACTTGTTTCTGAACCTTCGGTGCTCAGCACTAACTTCAGGAAAATATGTTCGTTTGATTCTCCTGCGGCCATGCTGGCTCCTTTGGAAATTTGAAGTATTTTTGCCTGCTGGGCGGGCAGTTGTGCCCCATCGAACGTGTTGGCAACTGCAATGTAGGCTATTGTGCCTGTAGGGGAGGGGTAATCCTTGAACTGCCGCTTAGCGGCTCCCTTCTGCTTTTGAGTGCCGAGAATATGGATGAAATGCATGATACGCTCCTTGTTGCGCCCGATGCAAAGGTGATTGGAATTGGTATCAGCTGCTATCAGGATCTCACCGTCAATGGAATAAAGATATTCAATCTCAGCATCAATTTTGGACACCGAAACGGGTAGTTCGGTCGCTTTGGCCTTGTGAGACTTCCATAGCCAGTCCATGGCAATCGTTTTCAATGCCGGTGTGATTTCCATCATCAGTATGCCGTCTTCATCAGGTGCTTTGCTGGCGGATTTGCCAAATGCTGTGACGGACAGCACACTGTCAATGGTTATATCAAGGCCGGTTGAACGTTCGATGTCGGT
>JBDQII010000479.1:0-3118 GCA_040264395.1 Verrucomicrobiota bacterium | reverse complement strand
GTCATACCAGTAATTTTCACCTCCCAGGCCACCATAGGCTACGTTCAGGGTGGGGGTGTAACCTACCGCAGCTCCTCGCCACAAATCGAGGACATCTCCATAGATCATTTCAACCGGAACCGTATGCTCGATGCCGGTATGGCCATCCACGATCATGGTCAAATTATGCATGAATGTGGCCCCGCCTTCAGGCACGACCAACATGCCCATTTCGCGAGCTGCTTTGATGATTTGCTGGCGTTGATCGCGTCGCGGTTGGTTGTAACTTTTTACACTGAATGCACCCACCGCCTTCATGCGTTCAAGGTGGAATTTCGCATCATCCAGGGAATCGATTTCCGCTTTGTAACTTCCGGTAGCACCGTAAAGGATGCGTCCGGTTGAAAAAGTGCGGGGCGCAGTGATTAATCCGGCTTTGGTCATTTCGCTGGCTGCAAAAATGGATTGAGTGTCATTGGATGGATCGTGAACCGTTGTGACGCCAAAGCCCAGACGTGCATAATCAACCCAGTTTTGCTGAGGGATGATGCCGGAAGCTGCCTGTTGGCCATGTGCGTGTGTATCAATCAATCCTGGCATGACCAGGCGTCCTTCCAATGAAAGGACATGCGCATTTTCCGGGATCGTAACCTTTCCGTCCGGTCCGATATCGACAATACGATTTTCCTGAATAATGAGAGTGGTGTTTTTCTCGATAAATGGGTGGACCATGGAAAGCATGCGACCTCCTGTCAGAGCGAGAGTGCCCGATGGTTTGTCATGTTCCGCTTCGAAACTGATGTTCTTTATTTTCGGCTCGGGCAAGGTGTCCTCATCTGAAGCGGTCATTTGCTCGAGAGAAAGAGGCAACGAATAAAGGTTAGATCCCAAAGACCAGTAAAGGTTGGAGTCAGGCCCTGAAAACTGTATCCAGTCACCTGCCGTTTCGCTTGCCTTGAACATGGGGAGTCCTTTTTGGTCAGGGCCCA
The DNA here is from genome assembly GCA_040264395.1 of Verrucomicrobiota bacterium. Taxonomy (GTDB): domain Bacteria; phylum Verrucomicrobiota; class Verrucomicrobiia; order Limisphaerales; family AAA164-E04; genus AAA164-E04. The sequence continues at coordinate 2,150 of JBDQII010000479.1, read as the reverse complement.
GCGTGATGGTTTTCCCGGTTTGAACAAAGGGTGCGACATAGACGTGAAACCTTTCAATGAACCCAATCCATTTACCATCAGGTGAGACCTGGTAGTCAGTTGCCCAGGTGCTGGTGAAATGAGTGCGCTCTTCTTTGCCCTCCATACTGATCGAAACCAGTTTTCGGTTGTCCGCGTTGGGGCCGGAGGCTGTCTTTTGCAAGAACACTCGTTCATTTGAAATTCCAAATTGAGGGTTTGATCCGCTCTCAGTGATTTTCACAGGTTGCCCCCCCTGGCTTGCAATGGCGTAAATTCCCTGGTCTCTGGACCACAAAGGACTCGTCAACCAACCTCCGCCAGTGCGTTGAAAGACGACCTTGGAACCATCCGGTGAAAAGACAGGGTTGATATAGTGTCCAGGTTTATTCGTGACGGCTCGGTTTTCGTAGTCGTCTTTTTTTGACAGAGAAGTTACCCGGATTTGACCCAGGCTCTTGTCATTCCACGTCGTGTAAACAAGATATTGACCATCTCGAGAAAAACTGGGATGAAACTCGAAGTGATCATTCTGAGAGGTCAATCTGGTCGGTTCACCATCAGGCAGGTTTTTGATGTAGATGTGACCAAGGGCTTGATAGACCACCTTGTCGCCTTGAGGGGAAACACGCACCCAACGCAACATCCGGACAGGGAATTTGCCTGGAGCAACGTTCACCGGAAATCTAACGGGTTCTGCTACTTGACGAGTGTCTCTGACGCGAAACGGAATTTCATGAAGTGAGGTATCGGCTACATTTAATCTCCATATTTTTCCACGAGCCCAGAAGACGATGGATTCACCATCCGGTGTCCATGCAAATGCTGGATAGACACCGTGAATGGCCCAGGTCTCCTGCATGTCTCTTTCCAGATTGTCATAAAGTAACTGAATAGCTCCTGATTCGATATCGAAAATGTGAAGGCCGGACTTCCCGTCTACTCGGCGCACAAAAGCAAGAGTCTTTCCGTCAGGGGAAGGGGTCGGGCGACAGGCTCCTCCGGGACCATTGATCAGGCTCAGTGTCTTGCCTGTTTCCAAATCCAGTTGACGCACAACATAAATCTGTCCGTTGGAATCCTTGTCGTATTCGAAGGTGGAACCCGGGCTTGCGTCTTCAGAGTAGTAAAGATGTTTGCCGTCGATCGAAAATACGGGTTCATTCACATCTTTTTGATCCGTTGGCTTGGAAGTAAGCTGCACGCCTGCATGTGCTCCACCGTTGACTCCAGAGCGATGAAACAACCACATTTCTCCCGCGCCCAGAGAACGTCGGCTGGTGAAATGCTTACGTGCGACAATGTATTCTCCATCGGGTGACCAGTTTGGATTGTTGAAAAGGCGGAAGGTTTCCTGAGTGATTTGGTTCAGTTCTCCGGTAGCAATATGTATCGTCCATATGTTGTCGCCGCCTTTCTCGTTGTTGCCAGTACGGTCACTCGTGAAAACCAGATGTTGGCCATCCGGGCTGAATCGAGGCTGCATATCCCAGGCGATACCTTCAGTCAGGTGAATGAGGGATTGTGCGTTTTTATCGTTCACGCCTTCAATAGGCATCATGTAAAGGTCCCCGAGTAAATCAAAAGCAACGTGCTTTCCGTCAGGGCTTACATCAAGATTCATCCATGTCCCCTCGCGGGTGTCGATGACCTGTTCAAATCCTGGGCCTTGGATATGATTCACATTCCATGATGCTTTCTCCCCCTCGGTTTCTTGTTGGTGATTTGCGCTGTCATCTCCCCGCAAAATCAGGTTGCTTGCCACAACCCAAACCATGCACGTCTTGATCCAGTGACTTAAAGTGAACATACGTCCATAATGGACAGAAGAGGCTCATGAGAGCTATTAAAAATTCCAGAAGCTTTCCTTGAAGAGGTGCCGTTAAGCAGATCCAGATATCTAAGGGTGGGCGTGCTTGGCCGATTTATCCTCTTTGGCGTGATACGTTGATTGAGATGGAATGAGTCCAACACCTCAAAAACTTTCATTCGCAGTCAAGGAAGGATACGGGCAACGACAGCAAGCCCATTCGAAAAATCAGTCTTCAACATGTTTTCTGGGGCATTCCTTGCTCAGGCCTGATTAACTTCATTGTTTTTCGAGATCGCCTGCTTTGATTTTAACAAAACCG
>JBDQII010000478.1:0-3121 GCA_040264395.1 Verrucomicrobiota bacterium | reverse complement strand
GCAAAGAATGGATTACCACGAGTATGTATTGGATTCACCAAACCGATCCAGAAATTGGCCGCTTTGTTCGAGAGTTAATTGGCGGATCGTCTTTTCCATTTGAGTGGCTACTTCTTTTGAATCAAGGTCCGCTTGTGAGCCTCCCATATCAGTACTAACCCAACCTGGACTCAGCGCAACAACCGTCAGATTCTGGTCAAAAAATTCATTGGCTAACCCTCGAGTCATATGGTTCTGCGCAGCTTTGGAAGCACCGTAGCAGTAACGACGACCTTCGCGCTTGGTGACCGAAGAGGCACCTGAGGAAATATTCACAATACGTCCATTTGAACTTTTTTTGAGAAAAGGCAAACAGGCTTGAGTCACCATAGCCGTTCCTAGGAGGTTGACTGAGAATGCGTCGTGAAACCAGGAAGGCTTGAGTGATTCAAACGGCGTATCGGTAGGTTCGGGAAATACACCTGCATTGTTGACCAATACATCAATGCGAGAAAAAGATTGAGCAATAGATCGAAATGCTTTTTTTACCATGTCTTCCCTTGAAACATCCAATTCAATTTCGTGACACGATGAGTCACGATTTGATCTTAAAGTTCCAATCTCGCCTTTAAACTTACGTTGACATGCGATCACATTCCAACCTTGACCAAGACAAATATCCAGCAAAGAAGCACCAATGCCTCTACTGGTTCCGGTAATCAATATCGTTCCCCGACTCATATGTTTCCACCCGCAATGAAAAAAAATCCAACAAGAGCTGGTGTCCTGAGCGCCCTGAGCACAGCGGACGTGAAAATAATAAAAACGAACACACTCGACTCACCACGCGATGCCATAATCATCCCCATGGTCACTTGCTCCCCCCCAAAAGGTCCCGTGTTTTTGATCAAAATAAATTGCGGTAATCGGCCCTGAAGTGCGTTCATCGAAATCGAGACGGTAACCCATTTTCTCCAATTCATTCCTAACCCATGGCGGAACCTCCTTGTGAAGCGTGAGTTTGCCAGGCTCGAATTCATGATCACCAAAAGATGCACGCATCTGATAACTGGTCATGTTCGGTGCTTCACTGGCTTCTTGAACATTCATTCCAAAATCCATCATGTTAATGAGAAACTGCACCAAGTTCTGCTCTTGTGTATCCCCTCCCTGCACGCCGAAAGCAAGGAATGGCTCCCCGTTTTTCAAGGCGATCGTAGGCGTCAACGTCGCTCGTGGACGTTTACCCGGTTCAACCACATTGTAGGGGCCATCTTCTGGCAGCAGCACGAAACTCTGCATGCGTTGGCTCATCCCAATCCCGGTCTTCCCTGCAATGCATGCCGGCAGCCAGCCACCGCTGGGCGTAATGGAAACAATCCAACCGTTTTTGTCGGCTGCCTGAATAGTGGTTGTTCCAGCTCGAAAATCACGATGATACTGATCCCAATAGGCAGCCGAATCACCTCTTTGCTGCCTTCGTTGCGGACGTAACCAACGATCCAATTCGCGTTGAAATGGATGTGGCTTCCCTTGGAAGCCGAAAGGATCTCCAGGCGCAGCAAAAGGGTCATTTTGAAATGGGTTGATTCCTCTTAATCGTTCCATAGCGTATTCCTTGGACAACAAGATCTCAAGGGGTTCAACTGGGGCAAAATAAGGATCTCCATAGTAAAAATCTCTATCCGCAAACGCCAGGTTCATGACTTGATACAAGGTATGAATGTATCGACTACTGTTCAAACCCATCGCTTGCAAATCCAATGGCTCCAGCATATTCAAGATCTGTAACATACAGGGCCCTTGAACCCATGAGGTGAGCTTAAATACTTCCACTTCATGATACCGAGTGGAGACCGGTTCCTCGATGAGAGCCTTCCAATTGGCCAGATCAGCCGCCGTGTGCAAACCACCCTGCTCTCTGGATCCACGAATAAATTCCTCAGCGATGTCTCCTCGATAAAACCGATCATTCGCAGCCAGGATGGACTCTTTTCGCGACTTGCCTCTGACCAGCGCACGCTTTTCTGCAAGCACAAGCTTCTCGAGCGTTGCATGAAGGTCTGGTTGACGAAAAATTTCGCCCGGTTTGGGTGCTTCATATGGTTCACCCAGACGTGGAAGAAAGACTGCTTTGGAATAAGGCCACATTTTCAAGGATTCCTTGGAGGTTTCTATCCACTCAGAGGTTCCCGCTTCAATAGGGTAACCCTCGGCCATTTGAATGGCAGGCTCCAACACCTCTTCCAGGGACATCGTGCCATACTCCGCAAGCATTAACATCAGCCCGCCCGGCGTCCCGGGAGTGACGGCCGAAAGAGGGCCCTCTCCCGGTGGATAACGCATACCTCGCTTGAGAAAAAAATCTGCAGTTGCCCCTGTTGGAGCGACTCCGAGCGCATTGATGCCAATGATTTTTTTTAGCTTCGGATGATACACCAGCGCCTGGGTTTCTCCACCCCAGCTCAAGGCGTCGTGCATGGTACAGGTCGCCGCCAGCATGGCGCAGGCCGCATCAACCGCATTTCCTCCCCTTGCAAAAATCTGGGCACCCGCACTGGCCGCGAGTGGTTTTCCTGTGATAGCAATCCAGTGCTGACCATGCAGGATCGGTTTGTGAGGTTTGGATGCTGCGCGTGAACTGACAGGAATAAATAAAAGAACCAGTAAAAGAATGAGGATAAATTTACTTTTCAGCAATAGAGCGTTACACACTGGTGATTGAAAAAAACCCGTAACCATGCCCTTATCATGTCGTTTTCTGACGAGGGACCAAGGATATTTTAAAATTCAGAAACGGCAGAACAGAATACTTCCGCGAGGGCTCACGCCTTTTTCCTGCGGCGCCAGCGAGCAACGAACATGCCGTTCGATTTCCATTGATCTGGCTGAACAGTATAACCATGAACAGGCTTCCCGAAATCAAGTTCACATACTTCGGGCACTGCTGGTTTGGTACCATCCCAGGTCCAGGGCTCCATTTCTGGAAAGGCTTTTTCAAAACGGCGCATGACACGTGTCGTTTCCTGCTTGGTCAGCGTGCAGACTGAATACACTAATTTCCCACCGGGTTTCAGGCGTGCGACAGCGGACTCAAGTAACTTGAATTGAAGCTCCATCAACTCTTTCACATCCTCAAAGG
>JBDQII010000477.1:0-3127 GCA_040264395.1 Verrucomicrobiota bacterium | reverse complement strand
ATGGCCTCATCCGGATTCTGATTGGTATTGAGCTCAGGGCCTTTCGATTCGTGGAATGACTCTCCAAGTCGTATGTCACCACGAGTTTCCTCGAAATCAGCACATTGAAAGTAATCTGATACCCGGTTCCTGACCAAAGGCATTTTGGTTTGACCTCCAACCATTACCACCTGATCCAGATCCGAGGATGCAAGCCCTGCGTCCGACAGTGCTCGAATGCAATGGGATCGAGTTCGATTCACGATGGGGCTGGCGATCTTCTCCAGTTGATCCCGCGTGAACTCTGTTTTAAAATGGTAATCAGGTGTCAGGAACCGGGTGTCAGATTACTTTCAATGCGCTGATTTCGAGGAAACTCGTGGTGACATACGACTTGGAGACTCATTCCACGAATCGACAGGTCCTGAGCTGAATACCAATCAGAATCCCGATGAGGCCATCGCCCTTGGAGCCGCGATTCAGGGTGCCATGTTGTCTGGTCAAATGAATCAGATGACACTGCTCGACGTCACGCCATTGTCCCTTGGCATTGAAACCTTTGGCGGTCTCATGAATGTGCTCATTCCTCGAAACTCCACGATTCCAGTGAAAGCGGGTGAAGTGTTTACCACTGCGGTCGCAAATCAAAGAGAAATGCTGATTCACACCCTGCAGGGCGAGCGAGAAAAGGCCAGAGACAACTGGAGTCTGGGCAGGTTTGTGATCCCATTTGAAAAAGCGCCAAAGGGTGTACCTCGCGTCGGCGTGCAGTTTGAAATTGACGCAAACGGTATCCTTCATGTCCTTGCGCGTGACATTCAAACGGGGAAGGAACAGCACCTTGAAATACGGTCTGCGATCGATGTGGATGATTCAAAAGTCACTGAAATGGTGGAATCATCGGTGGAACACGCCATGGATGATTTTGATGCAAGAAGATGGATCGAAACCAAGCTCAAGGCAGAGGATCTCCTCAAGGCTGTTAAGCAAAGTATGGAGGACTGCAAGGAGGATATAGACCCCGATTACACAGCAGAAATACAGCAGGCTGTGGATGCTTTGAATAAGGTTTTAGCTCGCGAAAACGCGGATAAAAACACGGGGGATGTGGATGCATTGAAACAGGCGATCACCCTTCTGGATTCAAGCACACAGAAATTGGCAGAGGTGCAGATGGATAAAATTACCGAGCAATTAATGAACCAACAACATCAGTAAGGAGTCCAGCGCTCTTGAGCTGGGCGACGAATTTTGTCAGTCGATGATTGACCTGAGACCGTGACTTGAGATTAGGATGCATCTGAATTATGGCAACACTGAAACCATTCAAAGCAGTAAGACCCAAAAAAGAACTGGCACCCGATCTGTGCGAACTACCTTATGATGTGCTTTCATCTGCAGAAGCACGTGAAGCAGCAGCAGGTCATCCACTCAGTTTTTTCCATGTCAGCAAACCTGAAATCGATCTTCCGGAGTGCACGGACCCTTACTCGGATGAAGTTTACGCAAAAGGGGCCGAGAACTTTCAAAAATTATTGAGCGAAGGCGCTCTTTATCAGGACGAAACCGCCTGTTATTACCTGTATCGTCAAATCATGGGCGATCACAGCCAGACAGGCATTGTCGCTGCTGCATCCTGTCAGGAATACTTGGATGAGATTATCAAAAAACACGAGTTTACACGCCCAGATAAGGAAAACGATCGCGTCCGTCATATTGAATCTTTGAACGCTCAAACCGGCCCGGTTTTCCTGACCTACCGCTCAAACGATGTATTGAACCGTATCTTCGAGGAACAGTCATCAAAAGAGGCCTGTGTCGATATCACTGCCCCTGACGGCGTGCGTCACACCGCGTGGACGATCAGTGATGAACAGGTGATCCATCAGATCGAATCATCTTTTGAAGCTATTTCGACCCTTTACATCGCTGACGGACATCATCGCAGCGCCGCTGCAGGACGCATTTATGAATCCAGAAAAGGAGCAGGAAGTTCCGGCGGATTCCTGACAGTGGTTTTTCCTCATGATCAAATGCAAATCCTCGCCTACAACCGGGCAGTCAAGGATCTGAATGGGAGAAGGCCGGAGGAAATCCTCTCTACTCTCGAGGGATTGGGAACTTTGGCTGAATCTAACACTCCAGTGGATCCTGAGTGTAAAAATGAATTGGGTGTCTACATGGGTAATAGATGGTATCGCTTTCAGTTTAACAAAGAGGTCGCCGACAAAGGCAATGCGGTGGAGCAACTGGATGTCTCATTGCTCCAGAACCACGTGCTGTCTCCTCTGCTGGCAATTGAGGACCCTCGAAAGAGCACTCGAATCAGTTTTGTGGGGGGGATTCGTGGATTAGGTGAGCTGGAAAAACTCGTGGATAGCGGCACCTACGCCATCGCGTTCTCGATGCATCCAACACGCATAGAGGATTTGATGCAAATATCAGATGAGGGCGGTATCATGCCTCCAAAAAGCACCTGGTTTGAACCCAAACTCAGAGACGGCATGTTCACCCACCTGATTTAAACTCTAAAGGACGATGGCAAACCATTTGACGGCTTTTGACCGATCTACCCTATATGAAGCAGCTCAATTAACGGTTCGCTTTTGAGGCGAATTCATGTATTGTTACATCAACGAATCATGAGAAAGCTGATCAACACCCTTGCCAATATTGCAGGCAAGCTATTTGGCCGCAACGACGACAAGTTGTCGCGATCAAAACTAGTCGGCATGTATCTCACGCGGACCAATCATAACAAATCTCTCTCAGTGGAAATGCAGCGTACTCGTCAAAGGCGAAACGGCAAGTTCTCGACCAAAAGAGAGCGCAACTGATCACGGGCGTCTTGGTTGGAGGCGTAAAAGTATGACTGAATGCATATTCAAAGCCTTTGTACCACAAAACATGACCGTTTTGACGGACTCTGATAATCCATGAGGCAAAACGAGCATGTGTCCCCCCTTTGAATACTGATCTTGCGATCCACTACTTGACATAAGTGCTCGGGATATGCAACTTGAAGACTTACTGGGGGCGTACTGGTTTCGACTGGGTAGATATGTCTGAGGTAGCATGCCGAGGATGGTTCGTTGGCCTCGTAAAAAATCGGACCAATAGCAATAACTGCTAATAATGATCTAGCTCT
>JBDQII010000476.1:0-3145 GCA_040264395.1 Verrucomicrobiota bacterium | reverse complement strand
TAACCGCCAAGCCTGCAAAGTCGCGATTCCCTTGTTTTTGAATGTGAACGTTGCTCAGGAATTGCGAATCACCTAAAACCAACATGCGCGAGGCGGGCTGATTCAATCCACTTTCGGTTGAGGGAGTCGCGACCATTTCTGCCATAAGAGAAATGGAACCTCTGAAATCGGTAATGGGGTTGTGCACAAAAGCCCCTTTGAAAAATTCGGATTTCGCGACACCGTTCGTTGTGGTTAAAACAAGTTTGCCTACTTCCAATTCCAGATTTTCCATCGGCTTCGCGTTGGCTGGCTCAATGGATCTTGGGAGAGAAAGCACCAGGGGTGTGCGTGATCCCAGCAAGGGATTCGTTACCGGGTGTGGCACCATATTACCGATAAGCAGTTCACTGCCAGAATAGGTTTGGTCATCATCAACCACGTTGTTTCCAACACGCACTCCCCAGCTACTCAACCAGTTTTCCAAACCGGTCCGTTTTCCAAAAGTCTGGAAATGAAAGCCCACGAGAAGGCGTCCACCTAGCTTCATGTATTGATCCAACTGCTGAATTTCTTCGGGTGTCCACTGATTCAAAGAACCTGCAACAACAACCGCCGAGGCGTCCGCTGGGAAGGTTTCGGCTTCACGTAGGTTTAGTGTCTCAAATTGGATATTCTTGTCCTCAAGCACCTGTTTAAATGACGCATAACCCTCCAGTTTACGACTGTCTGGATCGTGTTCACCATGGCCTTGAATGAAATAAACGATCGGTGAGTTTCCCTCAACGAGGTTCATGAGTGCCGATGTAAACAACATTTCTCCCTTGAAACCCACCGCCTTCATCCTGAGCTGACCCGAGGCCTCTGTCGGCAGGTCATCATACTGTGTCAGTTCGCTGACCGAAACGACACGATGCCGTTTTCCAACGGCGAAAAGAACGGTTTCCCCTGACTGCTCTGCATCCATCTCATACTGCTGTCGTATTTCCTGAGCTTTATTGCGTTCACGCAAATAATCCACAACCTCCAATTGAATGCGTGCATTGGCGTGACGATATTCCTTCAATAAACCCATCACACGCCCATGAGGGGTATCCTGATCATCAGGATCATGAAAAACAACAACACGCACTTCATTAGTCAAAGATCGCACCCAGTTTTCAGTGAGAGGTGATAGCATGATCGATGGGTCCTTGTGCCAGATCAGGCGAACGGGATAACGGACGGCGAGGTAGTTCAAGCAAGCAGCGATCACCACCGCCGCCAAACCGGCAAGAATGAGATCCAGCCAAAACATACCTCCCGCCATCAAGCGACGATGTGATAAATTAGGTATGGGCTTCCTGGGATCCATATTTACATATCATTTTCTGCTCTCAACCCATCGCCAGGTCAGAAATAGAAAAAAACTTGTTCCAGTAAAATAAAAGATCAAATGGCTTCCGTTGATGATCCCGCGCACGAAATCTCCCATGTGATCAAAGAGGCAGATGTGCCCGAATAGAGTCGCCTGCCAACCCGACTGATCGGGTAGTAGCTCGATGACGAAACTCAACATGAACAGTACCATTTCAAGCGTGAGTGCCAGCATGGCGGCAATCAGCTGACTTTTGGTGGCTACGGAAGCAAGGCATCCAATAGCCAGAAACAAGCCCCCGAGCAGCATGACACCCAAAGCCGTACCACCCACAATACCGGCATCCAGGTATTCCGGATCATTAAAAAATTGTCCAAGCCAAACCATGAATCCCCAAAGTGGCAACCACATCAAACCGTAAAAGATCCATGAAGCCAAAAACTTTGAAAACACAATTTGCAGGTTACTGACAGGTGTGGTCATCAATGCTTCATAGGTGCCGGTGGATTTCTCATGCGCAAAGCTGCGCATGGTGATTGCCGGGCAAGCGAGGAGGACAATAAACCAAAAAAAGGCGTCGCATAAAATGCTTCCGTCAGGGGTGCATCCATCGCACGACCATTGTAGGCAAGTATGACGGTTAACAGGCTCAGACCAATCAGAAACATTACCATGCTGAGGATGACGTAACCGGTCAGGGTTGTCAGATAGAAACCCAATTCACGTTTCAACAGGGTTTGAAAAACACGCACGTTCATTCACACATCCTTCTGATTGGGGCGCACATGGGTCAAGTGAACGAAAAGGTCCTCGAGCGCGGGTTGCTGACGGGTTAATTCTCGAAGCGTCCATCCTCGATGCTTAATTTCCTCAAATAGCAGAGGGCGTATATCGATCTCATCCCTCGCTGTCAAATGACATTTCAAAAACCCATGCTTTAAATCTTCCAATTTGAAATCGGCAATGGATGGCATCGCTTCCAGAGATTGAGACAGTCCTTCCCAGGGAGCAGCGATCTCAGCAACCACATGCGTCAATGAGCCCAGGCGTCGATGGATTGTCTCCTTGCTATCGTCCGCCAAAAGCTTCCCATCATGCAGAATCAAAATGCGATCACATGTGAGTTCAACCTCTGACAGGATATGGGTAGAAAGCAGGACCGTATGCTCGGTGGCAAGTGAACAGATCAACTTTCGAAACAACCGGACCTGATGTGGATCCAGTCCAATCGTGGGTTCGTCCAGAATGATCACCTCCGGTTGATGAAGAATCGCATCAGCCACTCCCACACGCTGACGATAACCTTTGGACATCTGACCGATGATTTTGCGTTTTACATTGGATAAGTCACATAACTCCAACACCTCTCCCAACCTTGTACGCAGACGATCAGCGGAGACACCCTTCAATCCAGCTCGAAAACGCAGATATTCCTCGACCCTCATGTCAAGATGCAGAGGATTATTCTCCGGCATATAGCCGATGCGTTTTCGAACTTCCATGGGTTTTCTGGCCACATCGTAACCGGCAATCTGAATCCTGCCTGAAGTCGGAGGCATGAAAGTAGACATGATGCGCATGGTCGTGCTCTTCCCTGCACCGTTCGGTCCAAGAAAACCCACTATCTGACCCTTCTTCACAGAAAAGGAAAGCGCGCGTAATGCGGTGTGCCCCGCGTAGCGCTTGGTCAATTGTTCAACCTCTATCATCAATTCATCCGTTCTTTGGCCGTATTGGACAACCTGACACCATTCAGGTTCATTCTGTTGAAAGAATCAATCTCTGACCAAGGAAAAATCCTGATTTGAG
>JBDQII010000475.1:0-3160 GCA_040264395.1 Verrucomicrobiota bacterium | reverse complement strand
TGTCCTCTGAAACAATGAGTAGGATATTGGGTTGTTGGGCCGCATGTTGCAGCATTACCCATTGCAACATGAGCATTGAATAGAAGATGTATTTCATCTTTGATTTCAGTTCATGGGGTCACTATATCGAATCCTGCTTAACACGCTTGGGAAAATCCGATTTGATTTCTGCAGCATCGCGAATGGCGTTCAGCTCTATGGATAAGTATTTTTGAAATAGCAGGATATCAGCGCTCTGTATAAGAAAGTTAGCTCCCATCTCCAAAAAACGAAGATGCTGTTGCACATCCCCCCAGAAGTGAATACCTGCTCCGACGTTCGCTCCACGGGCTTTATGGAAAATTGTTTTGCAGGCTTCCAAGAAGTCTGGATGATCGTATTGTTCTGGGATACCAAGATTGCAGGAAAGATCATGCGGGCCAATCAGCACGCCATCCAAGTCGGGAATGGCCAGTATGTCATCCAGTGCATTGATACCTGGAACACTCTCGATATTGACGATTAACAGGCGATCCGCTGTTCTTTGTTTGATGTAATCCTTCAGAGTGGGTTCAAGGGGATCGCCATCCAGTATTCCTTCAAGCTTTTCTCCCTTGAGGGGACGAAGCTTGACTGCTCCGCGCAGAGCCTTGACCTGATCAACCGACTCAACGTAGGGAGCTATGACGCCCGCAGCACCACCATCCAACACCGTGGTAGCCGCGTGCGGGTCAGGGGAAGGGATCCGCACCAAAGGAGGCAAGCCCTGTGATGCATAGGTCTGGCACATCCAGCTTAATTTTTCGCGGTCCAGAGCAATATGTTCGGTATCGATAAATACGAAATCCAAACCACAGTTTTTGAGTGCATCCGGCCAGCGCGGTGAGGGTGAAACGATCAGTGTCCCGAAGGCATGACTGTCCGAGTGCAGTCGGTTTTGCAATTCAGAGGGTGTCATGCGATTATGGTGAAGATAAAGAAACAGTAATCAAGTTTCTAAATTTATTATTTGATTCCATCAATTTCCTCTCGATATGTTTTGGTTATTCCTATGAAAAATTTGATGAATCAGAATATCAGTCTTATAGTTTTGTTCACCGCACTGACACTTTCCCCTCTTTGTGCAGTCTTCGGTGAAAATGAATCCTCACATTCCATGCGAGTGGCAGCGGCACAGATTCCGGTCACCAACTCAATTTCGGAAAACAGCGACGCCATACACCGCGCATTGACTGCAGCCATCGAAGGAAATGCAGATGTGCTGTTGACTCCAGAGGGTTCGTTAAGTGGTTACAGACCCAAATTCGACCAGGCAAGAGTCGAAGAAGAATTGGCAAAGATTGTTGAACGAGCGAGCAAATCGGGCATCGCTCTTGCCCTTGGAACCTGCTTCACCGAGCCGGAGGACAAAAAATGCTACAATCAGATTCGGTTTTACGATGCTTCAGGTACTTTTCTGGGTTTTCACTCCAAAACCTTGCTTTGCGGCAGCTTTTCCGAACCACCGCAAGGCGAAATCAATGAATACGCAACGAGCCCTCTAAAAACATTTGAAATCAAGGGTATTCGAGTGGGGGGACTCATCTGTAACGATATGTGGGGAAATCCACAATGCACACCAATGCCTGATCCCCACCTGAGCCAGAAACTCTCGAAGAAAGGCGCGCAAATTATTTTTCTCGCAATCAATGGAGGCCGCGATGGCGGTCCCTGGTCGGAAGAAGTCAATTGGCCCTACCACGAAGTCAATATGCGGATGCGGGCCGCGGCTGGCAGACTGTGGGTGGTGAGTGCTGACAACTCATTCCCCCATTCCGTCCCATGCTCCGCACCCTCTGGTGTATTGAAACCCAACGGACAGTGGGCAAAACAGGCACCTCGCCAGGGCGAACACGTAACGATTCATACCATCAAATTAGATTAAAAACCTGATTATTAGCGAGCGTAATGACAAAACCGTTTAAAGCCTAGTATGCGAACGTGTGCCGCATTGCCTCAGGTGCACATGGTTTAGACGTGATTGAGTCCGGCCTGAAAAGAGCGCTCTGAGGAATCTATGCCTGAATTTGAGGCATGGTAGATCGACGCGTCATTTTCTCTGGGTCATACTGATGTACTTCAACGGTAATGTGCATCATCCCCTCCATATCCTTCAGAAGGTCTTTGTAAAAACAAGGTGCTTTGTAATGCTCAGAAACCACGATAAATGAGGTGGCGAAAATACCCGGCCCGATAGACCATACATGCAAGTCAAAGAGATAAGTCTCAGATTGCACACCCTCAATCCTGCCAATGATTCCCTCCTTGATCCGGGCTGAAGCTTGCCGGTCCAGAAGGGCTGAACCGGTTTGCGCTAACAAACCGAAGGACCATTTGCAAATAACGATTGCCCCAACGACTCCCATGAGCGGATCCATTCGGACCCATCCAAAATATTTGGCAGCCAGTAAGGCAAAAATCGCAAGTAAGGATGTAAACGTATCCGCCAGTACATGAAGATAGGCTGCTTTCAGGTTGTGATCATGATGATGATGGTGATGGTGATCGTCTTCATGATCGTGAGAATGGTGGTGGTGATCGTCATGACCGAGGATGAGCATCGATAAACCATTCACGATGAGGCCAATCACTGCTACTGTAATTGCCTGATTGAAAACAATCTCCACAGGTGAAACCAATCGATGGATACTTTCACTCACCATGATCAGGGCAAAAACCAACAAGAGAACAGCTCCCGTAAAACCTCCCAGGGCATTGACTTTCCCGGTACCAAAACTGTAGGTCGGATCGTGAGCGTGCTTTCGTGCAAATACGTAGGCGATGGCCGAAACACCAAGTGCCGCTGCATGAGAAGCCATGTGCAAACCATCGGCGAGCAGCGCCATGGATCCAAAAGCCAGACCCGCTGTTATTTCCACGATCATCATTGTAAAGGTGATCACGATCACAAGGATGGTCTTCAACTCGCCTGGCTTCTTCTTATCCTGGCCAAACGAATGGTCGTGCTCAAAGATGGTCGATAAATATTCTTTATTCATCATTGTCGAAATCATTAAACGTTAGCTGACATCACAACTGTGGTGCATTCAGTTTATCACTTTTGGATTTCCATCTCACACTTATCTCAGCACCAGCCCAACGCTTCCAGTCAGAGTATTGGTCTTTAAGCATGGCCTCAGGC
>JBDQII010000474.1:0-3163 GCA_040264395.1 Verrucomicrobiota bacterium | reverse complement strand
GCATTACCATTCTTCTGAACCCACCCCGTCAATGTTTGACCATCAAACAAGGAAGACCATCCCTTTTTCCCGTTAGGCAGGATCTCAGAAAAAAACTGTCGCATATGCTTCCAGCTTCGATGATCCGCTTTCGGATGATAAGCTGCTCCAGATGCCTTGTTATCGCCCGCTTCCTTTTTGGTGAACGAATGCACCGCCCCCCCATAAGAAACCATTTGCCAATCGATGTTCCATTGATTCATCTCGTTGACAAAGGCTTCGATATTTTCTTTTGAAACAAAAGGATCGTCTGCACCATGCAAGACCAGAACCTTGGATCTGATATTTTCTCCGTCGGCAGGATTCGGTGAATCCAATCCTCCGTGAAAAGAAACAACGCCAAGAACATCCGCACCGCTTCTGGCAAGCTCAATCACTCCTGTTCCTCCAAAACAATATCCAATCGCCAAAATCTGATCCGGTTGACACCCGGGGACTGCTCTCAGCTGGGAGAGCGCGTCGTTCAAGCGCTGGCGAAAAAGTGTGCGGTCGCCACGATATATCCCTGCCTGCACGCCACACTCTTCGGGATTTTCAGGCCGGACCCCCTTACCGTAAACATCTGCCGCGAAACAAATATAGCCCAATTCATCGGCAATACGCTTCGCTCTTTGCCTGGCATCATCTTGTAGCCCAGTCCAATCATGAATCAGGAGGACACCGGGCCTGAATTCGCCCTCTGGTAATTCAGGAGATGCAACGTATCCTTCCATTTCTTTTCCAGAGGAGGAATAGGTCAGGGTGCGTGTCTGGGCTGCTTGAGTGATTTGAAGACTCGCAAGAAACAGTATCCATGACACGGAAAATACATACAAACCACGTAATGTTGTGTTTGGAGAGGCCATACTTAAAATATGCAGCCAAACGCATATTTGATCCAGCCTGATTTTGGGGGCTTGATCGCCGTTGAGGCGGGTGGATTCAATGATGCTCAGGTTCAGTCCTGCAACCCCAATAGGTAAATGCGCCTAGGTAGAAAAATACAAACACCAATACCGGCCAAATGCGCGGGCCACCTGCTTCTTCAGACCGTGCAGTCAAAAAGATCGTGTAGCAAAAAATAACGCTTACGATGGCAAATACAAATGTGGGCAACCAGAATTTCTTCATTTAGATAACTACTACAATCCAAGACCAAGGCTTTCAAGAGTCGATCCACTTTTTTTTCTACATATCGAACAATATGATCAACGAGATGCCTGATTTCGTAAATGGGCCAGGTATTGATCCAGCTGACGATGGCCATACAAATATTGAACCAAGGGATTTTGGTCCACTGGATCTGTTGAATGACCTTCAGGTAATGCCTCAATGCCCCTGACCAGTGCCGCCCATTGGCGATTGAAGTTAGCTTTGTCTGAAATGCGAACGATCCGCACTGTTTGTTTGGTAGATAAATTGCATTGCATGGGAGGAAAATTACAGCAAAGGGTAGGACATTTACTGTCCAAAGGTAAAATCCTCTTCTCTCGAATTTGATTTTTTTTTGAACTGAACTAATTTTGATAATGTCTTAGATCATGAATGTCTCCTGTGGACTTGGCTCTGAGCCGAGTTCACCGAGTAAAAAGAAATTGTTTAACCATTGGTAAGAAACAAAATTATGGTAAAACCTGATTCCCATCTGTCCGAACTGGTCCACAATACGAAGCATCCTTTCCGGCAAGTCGAAAATCGACCGGAAAAATCCCTGAAACACCGATACGAGCGACGGAAAATCCGCGAGATCATGCGTATCAATGAATGGGAGGATGATGGCTCCCCTCAATGAAATAATTTTCCTCAGTAAAAAAGCCGCTTCGACTGAAGCGGCTTTTTTACTGAGGAAAATGGATCTTACCTACAAAATAAAATCAAAGAATCAAGTGTGCTCAATGTGCATGATCGTGCACCTCGGAAGACTCTTCATGGAAATGGTCATGTCCACTGGATTCAAATTTACCGATCAAAACTGCAAGCCCAAGCCCTAAAACAAGGGCAAAAGTCAGCTTAAATCGATCATGCTTGTGAAACTGGAGTTCAGGTAGGAGATCAATGGAAGCGATGCACAAAAACGTCCCGGCAGCAAATGCAAGCGCATAGCCTAGAATTTGATGGTTGCCTCCTGATGCCTGATGAAATCCAGCTAGAAACAAAATGACGCCCAACGGGATAATGAGAGCAAATATGGCATTAACAAAGTGTCTCTGCCCTTTTGTCCAGCCACCTGTGGACATCAATGTGCCAATCGTCCAGGCATCAAAAGGCTTGTGAAGTAAAATCACCAGAAAGGTCCCCAGCCCAGCCCATCGAATGCCGTTACTGTGTTGCATTTCAGTTTGAATACTCGCAGCGAGGACCATGCCGTTGATGAGTGTGTGAAGGGCCAATCCCATTCCTGCCCCCAGCCAGGACCATCGCTTTCCTATGGCTCGTTCGATGTAGGGTTCCACGATAGTCTGGGATGCCCCTTGGTCGTGGCCCTTATGTGATGGATCGTTGCAGGAAGTATGCTTCTGAGATGAGGCTTGCGGATCACCACTTGCCTTTTGTTGCGACTCCATCGGCAAATCATGCATGTGATGGTGAAAAAACCGCTGAATAAGAAAGGTAAAAAGAAATCCAGCCAGCAGCCACTGCATTGCACGGTCGATAGAACCGATCTCGAACCAGGCATGCGGCAGCAAGTGCAGTAATCCAACGCCTAGCATCAAGCCGGATATGAAACTGGAAGCTATTTCAAGATGCGTATGCGTTAAGCGGACCATCAACGGAATCCACCCTCCAGCCAGTGAGGCAAGGAGGATAAGCGTGCAATACAAGAGAAGTAGTTCCGTGGTCGTCATTCGGATGAATCATTTATTAATTTTAAAACTCACACCAGTGCAAAAAAAGTAATCAACAAGCTGAGCTTGTTTATTACACTTGGTCGGAGCATCATTTAATCGGAGACTCGATCAAGGCGAGCTATTTCATGAAAAAACTGGAGTTTTCATGTAATAGCGACCGTTTTCAATGAGCATCAGAGAATTACTTTAATGCATGCGATTCCGGTTTGACCCCTCTGACGAATTTACCAAACCCAAATGGAGTAGGATGGTATTCACCCACATATGCAACGCTACTGTCTGCACTGATGAGATCT
>JBDQII010000473.1:0-3179 GCA_040264395.1 Verrucomicrobiota bacterium | reverse complement strand
TGTTCAGCGCACGAGGAACTTTGCCGAGAAATTTGCCCCCACCCAGACAAACAGGATGCAGGATATCAACGAGGCGCATATATTTATCAGGGCCATTCCGGCGTGGCCTTGCTGAAACAATTGAAGGGTCTGCAAACTGAATGAGGAAAATGTTGTAAACCCTCCCAGAAGACCAACAATAAAAAAACGCTGCACATGCACATGACTCATCCAGTGACCTTCATGATTTGAAAGCACGGCAAGCATGCCGATCACGAAAGAACCCACTACATTGACCGTCCACGTTCCCCATGGAAATTCGTGGGGAAACTGGCGCTCAACCCACATGGTAACTCCAAACCTAGCCATGCCACCCAAGGCACTTCCCAGCCCTACCCAGAACAAAATTGAAAGTGATGAAGTCATGGGTTCGAAAAAAAGTGATCCAATCTCAAAATTTCAGGGCTTGAGAGCTTCGGCTAACTGGATGCCCAAAGACTCCGATTCCGTAGCTCTCCCTTCCAATTCAGCATCGTGACATTGACCGTCATGGAAGGCTCTTCCTCTCAATGCGATTCGGTCTCCCTTCAATTGTGCAAAGGCAGCATAAGGTGTCTGGCATCCTCCCCCCATATGTTTGAGGAAAGCGCGCTCCGCATTTGCAGCAGTCGTTGAGTCAGCATGAGACAATCCATCCACAATTTGCTGTGTTGCCTGATCATTGGATCGCATCTCAATACCGAGGCAACCCTGCCCTACGCATGGCAGCATTTGATCCACATCGACAACTACGGCAAATAATCCATCAGGCGCCTCTGGTCCGGTGAGCCTTCCATCTGCTTCAATGCAATAACCAAGTCGATTCAAGCCGGCTCTTGCGAGAACCGTGGCATCAATATCCTTGTTTTCGGCTAGTTTACGCAAACGCGTAGGGACGTTTCCCCGCATTGAAACAACTCTGAAACCTGGGTTCCATTGTTTCAATTGGACTTGCCTACGCGGACTGTTAGTGGCCACGCAGGCATGGGTTGAAAGCCATTGTGCCGGGTTTTGAGCAGCGGATATTTTAGGAACTTTCTTGAAAATTAAGACTTCACGCACATCTTCTCGCTCTGTGATAGCGCCCAGCTTGAGATTGGGGGGTAGTTCTGTAGGAAGGTCTTTTAGACTATGAACAGCCATATCCGCTGTACCATCAAGCAGCGCTGATTCCAGTTCTTTGGTAAACAATCCCTTGGGCAAGCTTGGAGCATTTGCTTCCGCTTCAGTGGCTTTTTGAAGGTGATCGCCGGTGGTCTTCATGATCTTCAGTTCAAAAGAATGATCAGGAAAGAGCCTTCGGCACTCTGATTGGATATGACGAGACTGCACCAGCGCAAGAGCACTGCCACGCGTTGCAATATTAAAAATTCTACTATCTTTGGAATTCAACCCCATAACGTTTACCTAAAATATAGAAGTACAATGTGAAGTTCACTGACGATAAAACACTTCATGCCTCCTTGCGATCTCCCTCAAAAACCGTCCCTCCTGCATTGGTATTTCCAACAGGGTTGAGTGACTTCAGTATCTCAGTAGACTTGGATTTAATGAATGATTCACAACTTGATATTTCCTTTTGTCGTTGTGAAAGATGATCCTGAGCAATGGACTGAAGGTGGTCAATATTATAGACGTAAACGTTTTCCAAGTCATTGATTTCAGGATCGATATCCCTGGGCACAGCAATGTCAATCAAAAGCAGTGGCCGCGCTTTTCTTGGGCGCACAAGGAGCTCGACTCTGGCACGATCCAAGACATAGGTTGGGGCAGATGTACTGCTGATCACGATATCGAGATCCTCAAATTCTTTCTCCCATTCCTGAAATACAACCGCACGACCATTCAAATGATCGGCCAGCTCCTTGGCTCGATCGTGAGAACGATTCGTCACAGCAACTTCTGAAGCACCGCGAGAGAGAAGCGATCTGGCTGTTTTTTCGCTGGTATCACCGGCACCAATCACCATGACACGACGGCCTTTGAGTCCATCGAAAATCTTGTCCGCCAATTCAACGGCCACGGAACCCACTGAAGTACTTCCACGCTGGATACCAGTATTCGAGCGAATGTGCTTGGAAACGTGAAAAGCCTTTTGAAAGATCTTATTCAGTTGCCGCCCGGTAAACCCCATTTCCTTGGCCGTGTGATAAGCCTTTTTCAATTGGCCAAGGATTTCTGTTTCTCCTAAAACAAGCGAATCCAGTCCACTCGCAACCCTGAACAGATGCTGAACACTTAGCGGATCCGTGAAACCATAAATCTCGTCATCCACCAACTCAGTATATTTGCGGTTTTCGATGAGAAATTGCTTGAGAGCATGCAAGGCTTCAGTCGCAGGCAAACCAGTCGATACATACAACTCGACACGGTTGCAGGTGGAAAGCAAGACACTTTCCTGAACAAGGCCAGAGTCGGTTAATTGACGTAATGCCTCGTCAATTTCAGATTCAGCAAATGAAAAACGCTCACGAAAAGCAACCGATGAGGAATGATGGCTGATCCCAACGACTACGACGGACATGCTAAATGTTTCCTTCCTTCCAATGATTCATCGTGGTCGTGTTTTTCAAATTCATCAGTTCCATTCTCATCAGTGCAGTTCCGACATGAGATTAGTGCCGGAAAAAGTAAGAATCAAAAACACAAAGCCGCCGATGAGACACCACGCCAAACGCTTGCCCCCGAAACGCCATTTCCATCGAGCGAGTACAATACCGGCATAAGCAGCCCAGACGAGCATTGACCAGAGGATCTTGGCATCCTGATAGAAGATCAATCCGTCTTTATCTCCGACCAACATTGGTGCCAGGGAGAGCCCACCAGTTAGTAACACAAGGCTGGCTTCCAATAATTGGCCCGCCACACTTTCGAGACGTTGAATGGGTGGTAACACGGATGTAACAGCAAAAATATTATGCTTCTTCAAATTTCGCTCCTGTAGCAGATACATGCAGGAGGCCACCGCACAGAGACCAAACCCTGCGTAACTGATTAGAATCAAGACAGCATGAAGGCTAACAATACCATTCTTGGTCATTTCACCATCAGCATCATGATGATCGAGTCCGGGCATGAGAGCATAAATACCAAGAAAAACAAAAATGGGAGATGCAAATGCTCCAAGAGATCGAATTTTGGGCCAGAGTCCCAGAATCAGG
>JBDQII010000472.1:0-3181 GCA_040264395.1 Verrucomicrobiota bacterium | reverse complement strand
TGGGCATGCTTGATGCAGCTCTTGAAGTCCGCCCCACCAAAAACCATCGCCAGGTTCTAAGCGTTGAAGGGGAAACCCTGGATGTGCCAAAAGGTTGGAGCCTGTTGCCACCGGGAGACGCCGCATTGAGTCGACGCATCAAAAAGGATGGCCCCACATGGACGGTCATCGAGATGAAGGGACGGAAGCGATTCTCGCGAGGAATCTGGGCGCCCGGTGAGCGGATAGAAGCCTTGAAACGAGAACGAGCGTCCGAGTGTAAGGATCCTGCTTATCAAAGAAAACTGAACTCGGGTCGAGTACGCCGAGCCAAGCTCCAATCCGACTATGCCTTAAAATTTGAAGCCAGCGTGTTGGGCTTTCTTGATTTTGCTCCTGAGCACCAAGCCCTTGCTGAAGCACTTGCCAAGGCGATTGCCGATCATGCCGTTCCTGTTGGAAGTGGAACGGTGGCACGCACCCAACGCATTCCTATCGAACAACGAGCGGAGGCCGCGACAATCGCTTGGATGCGCCATCAAACCACCGCCTACGACCATATGGTCATCCCACGAGAGAAGGGTAAACGAAGGGAAGTACGACGCATGCTGGCCAGGCGCTCGAAGCAATTACTGGAGCGTTATCGACGGGACGTCGCATTGCCCATCATGACGGCCTGCCCTCTCCGCGCAGCACTCAGCCTCAGAAAAAAAACTGAGGTGAATAGCTCCCGATCAGATAATGAAGCAGGAAGATCACATCAAGAGCAGCCACTGTGAACGTTTTCGTTTCACTCATCTCCTGCAGTACGTCGAAACAGAGGCGGGACGACGACAACACTCGTTGCCCGGCTGTGGTAAGAGCCAAGTCGTCTCAGGCTGAAAGCCCCGCCATCACGTCTGAACTTGCAACATTTGGGATAAGTCACTCACAATACCCACACTGCACTCAAATTTGAGACACTTATCTCATCAATCACCGTTTTATGAACTGTTTGGGGAGTGTTATCGTGATGTGATTTTCAAACCAGTATTGATGCGTAAATCCCTTTGAGGGTGACTTCGGAGATCCTATCTTATTTGATTGCCCAGAGTTTGATAGAATCGAACATAATCCGGTTGGGGGAGGCAGCGAATGTCTTGAAAGTAAGTTCGCTGCGACCCATCAAAGATACCTGGTCATCTCGGATCATCTGACCTTTTCCATTCACGCTGATCCACATCCTGCCCTCCTCAAACTCGAGGACCAGATCGACCCATTCGTTCAGCCGAACACCAGGAGCCTCGCTGGAGGATGCTTGTCCCCCGTGCAGCTTGAGAGTATATCCCTTTTCCGTAAAAACGACGGTATTGATATGATGGCCGATATCGAATTTCGGTCGACCGATCGCGAAGGCCTTGCCTTCAAATTTGACGCGCAGGTGGAGGACAAACTTTTTCGGCAGGTTATTCAGCCGTATGACGGGAGAGAGACCCAGGTGATGATCGCGCTTCAGGGCCTTCATCGCCTCTTGCGCGTTGATGTAATCGGGCTTTCCAACAAGGATGCCACCCTTCACCTCCCAGGACTTGGTCCGGATCTGCCATCGTTTTCGATCGAGTTTGCCATCGAAATCATCGGTGTAGACAAGCGTCCCTTGCTTGAACAAATGAGACTCGAAGGCAGCATCGATAGCTTGGAGGTCCTGAAACATGCTGACAAGGGCCAGGAGCAGGTGAATATACCTTCGGGAAAGGATCATTTCCTTTGAAAAGGTTGACTCTGAACCAGGGCGTGGATGAACTCGCTGACGACGTATTGTTTCTTCATCGATGCGGTCACGATTTCATTCGAGAGGTTTTCGTCGGTGAACCCGAAGGGACGACCCAGAGCGTACTCGATGAGATATTCAGAGAAACCGCGAGCAAAATCGGCTTCGCGCTGGGTAATGAGGTTGCGAAATTCGTCATAATTCGCGAAAGCCGGACCGTTGTGAAATCTACCGGAAACGTCGATCGGCAGGGCATTTCTACTGAACCGGATTCGGCCCCGGTTGTCCTTGGTGAATTGTCGTTCTTCGGTCCGCCACTTGCCGGCTGCAGTGAAGTTTTCAAGGCCGAATCCGATGGGATCAATCTTGCGGTGGCAACTGGCACATTGAGCTTCTTCCTGGTGAGCGGCGATTTTCTCACGCACGCTGATAGAGCGATCGCCCAGACGGGCAAGCTGCGGGACGTTCGGCGGAGCTGGCGGTGGTGGATCGTGGAGCAAATGGCGCAGGATCCATGCCCCGCGCTCGACCGGGCTACTTGTTACGCCATCACTTCCCATGGCGTGAATGGCGGCCATGCCGAGCAGTCCACCTCGAGGTGACTTGGCGGGCAGGTGTACTTTCCGGAATGAATCACCAGTCACGCCGTCGATACCGTAGTAATTGGCGAGCAAGCCATTGATGAATACATAGTCACTCTTGAGAAGTTTGCTAAGCATGCCGTCCTTCTTATCACGAAGGAGATAGGTAAAGGATTGGTAGACCTCCTGCCGAGTGGCAGACCGAATACTCTCGTCAAAATCACCGTGGAGTGTGGCGTCGAATTGAAAGAAATCAAGGCGCTCCATATCCAGCCATTGATGGACAAAACCAGAGACGAACGCGTCCGCTCGGGGGTCAGCAATGAGCCGGTCAACCTGTTGGCGGAGAATTTGTGGATCGCACAATTTGTTCTCTTCTGCCAATGCCAGCAGTCGCTGATCAGGGGGAGCACTCCAGAGAAAATAGGAAAGCCGCACGGCGAGTTCCCGATCCGTTAATTTTCTTCGTTCGGTTTCCTTGCCAGGTTCGTTGAGATAGAGAAAACCGGGGGAAGCGAGAACGACGCTGAGAGGCGTGCGAATGGCCACATCGAAGGTGTCGCCAGCGGAGCGTCTGCTTTTGAAGAGGTCGAAAAGTTGATCAATGAACCGCGGGTCCGGCAAGGTCCGGCGAAACGCGGCAACGGAGAAATCATTCAGGATGTTGCGGGCACGTTCCCATTCCGAAGCATCGTTCAGATTGTCAGCGAGGATGCGGGAAAGCCCGATGTTTGAATCGGAATGCGACACTGGTGGATCAAGAGGCCCTTCAATCTCCACCCAATCAATCCAGACGGCAGGATCGATACCATAACCGTTTACTCGCTTTGCATTGTTGTAGGCATCGCGCAGCACCTTCTTGTTGGATAGC
>JBDQII010000471.1:0-3217 GCA_040264395.1 Verrucomicrobiota bacterium | reverse complement strand
CTTCAATCATCATGTGAAGGCCCGAGCTTAGAAAAAAAATATATCAGGAATAGACCTTAAATCGTTTGACACTGAACATGCTCAGCCCTAATTTACACGGACGCATAAGTAGTGAAAATACCAGCGTGAAAAATTCACGTTCCCAAAATATTATTATCAGAATCGTTAATGTGAGCAGATACTGAATGAATGATTCCACTTTAACCGCTTCAACCGCCGGCGGACAGTCAAACAACGCAAACATTTCGGAAGCAGTCATCCGCATTGCGGGAAATTCACAGGATGGCATTCAATCTATTGGCGGGTTCCTCGCCAGGCTGGCTGGCAGGAGCGAACAAGAGGTCATGACATTCATGACCATACCTTCGACCATTTCCGGCGGCCCATCGATATTCCAAGTGCGCATTGGCACCGGGGAAGTTTTGAGCGCAGGTGACGAGGCAGACGTACTACTCGCTTTTTATCAGCACTCCTATGAAGGGCACATCGATTCACTTAAGGAGAGCGGCATTGTTCTTTACGATTCTGATCATGTCACCCCCAACGAGGAATGGCAGAAAAAATACAACCATGTTGCGATTCCCATTTCCAATCTCACCATCGAGGCCATTGGTGGCACAGCCAGAGACAAGGGAAAGAACATCTACGCGCTGGGCTTGATTTGCCGTATTTTCAACCTCAATTCCGACAAGCTCAAGGGCCTGATCAACGAGAAATTCAAGGGCAAGAACCCTGCGATCACCGAGACAGCTCTCAACGCATTCAACGCAGGTCACCTGTATGAGCTTGGTGATTTAATCGAAACATTTTCTTTCAGCGAGGCAACGCATCGAGATTCGAGCCAAGTCGTGATGAACGGTAATGAGGCTCTGGCATATGGGCTCATCGCTGCCGGTGTTCGTTTCGGCGCGGGCTACCCAATTACTCCATGGTCGGACATCATGGAATTACTTCGCAGAGAACTCCCCAAATATGGAGGTTCGTTCATTCAATGCGAAGATGAAATTGCATCGATCGCAATGGCTTTGGGTGCAAGTTATGGAGGCCGAGTAGCAGTCACTGGTTCAAGCGGTCCTGGGATTTCACTCAAGACAGAAGCCTTGGGCTGGGGCATCATGGCAGAGATACCACTGGTGCTTGTTGATGTGCAGCGAGGAGGCCCTTCAACGGGGATGCCCACGAATGTCGAGCAGTCAGATCTGAATATAGCCTGTTTTGGTGGTCACGGTGATTCCCCTCGAGTGGTTCTTGCTCCTGCCAATGTCGAGGATTGTTTTTATTCGGCAATGGAGGCGGTTAGGATTGCCAAGGAGTTCAATGTTCCTGTCGTGCTGTTGTCAGACCAGGCAATCGCGACACGCATTGAAGCCTTCGATGAGCCTGATCTGAAAACACTTTGCAAAGACATCACTCCCGATCTCACCCCTGTGGAAGAGCACAAACCTTACAGTTTGGACGATGTCTCAGGCGTCAGCCGCCGAATCGCACCTGGAACTCAGGTCAAGAGCGGCAAATACCCTGTGATTACCGGACTGGAACATGATGAGCTTGGTCACCCAACAGGCTCGAGCCAGCTCCACCAGGAAATGACCAACAAACGCCGTAACAAGCTGAAAACTTTAGCAAAAAGCCTTCCGTTCCCGCAGGTTTATGGTGGTGATGATGGCGACGTGCTTATTGTTGGATGGGGATCCACACAAGGCCCGATCCACGAGGCAGTAGACCGCGTCAGGAAAGCAGGCGAAAAATGGTCTTCGCTGCATATCCGTCACATCAATCCTCTCCCTGAAGGGCTAGAAAAGGCATTCGCCGGATTCAAACATGTGATGGTCGTGGAAATGAACGATGAAGGTCTCTACGGTTACGGACAATTAGCAGGAATATTGAGAGCAAGATACTGCGATCCTAAGATCAAGGGAATCAACAAAAGCGACGGCATGACGTATAAGGTAAAAGAGATCATCAAACGCGTGACCGCAGAGATCAACTAATTCCAAAATACATCTCACCCATTACCTGACCATAAAAATTTCAAGTAGATAGAACGATGAGCGCAAGCAATACTGTTGACAATGACGCCTCAAATGGAGTGGTAGCTGAGCAATCACCCGAAGATGCAGAATCCAGCAACCGTGCACCATTAACCAAAAAAGAGATTTCAGCGGATCACCCTACCTGGTGTCCCGGTTGTGGTGATTTCTCTATCCTCGCTCTCTATTTCCGCCTCATACAGCAGCGAGGCCTGCACCACGAGAAAATCACCACAGTGGCAGGCATTGGATGCTCGAGCCGTTTCCCTTATTTCGTTCAGGCGAATGGGGTACATTTTATCCACGGTCGAGCATTACCTTTTGCAACCGGTGTCGCATTGTCACGACCTGACCTTCATACATTCGTCTTTGGTGGAGACGGAGATGCATTTTCCATTGGGGGCAACCACCTGACACACACAGCGAGGAAGAATGTTAATTTGACATATGTGATCATGGACAATTTCGTCTATGGCCTCACGAAGAAGCAAACTTCACCAACTTCACCGATAGGTTTTAAAAGTAAGACAGACGTCGGCGGATCGAAAGACAAACCGATCAACCCCATGAAGCAGCTTGTTGCGGCTGGAGCTACTTTCATCGCGCGCACGACAGCAACCAACCCCAAGCATCTCCTTGCCATGATGGATAAAGCCATGGATCACGACGGGTTTAGTGTCATTGAGTGCTTGAGTGAATGTGTAGAGTTCTATCCTGGAGCTTTCGATAAAGCCACGCCACGCAAGGGTGGTGCGTTCAAAGAAATCCCTGAAGACCATGATGTGACCAGTGAGCTGGAAGCTTACAAACTAGCCGATGATTCTTTTCCTGGATACTTCGGCATCTTCTATGATGTCAACGAGCCAACCAAAAATGCAAATGAAGCCTCGTTAATTAGCTCGGCAAGAGAAAAAGTAGCTGGCATGCAGGATTGGGAGATTCTTCAGAAAACATTTGATCGAGTCAAATAGGACAGGCATATGCCCATCTATGAATTCGCCTGCCCGAAGTGCCGGGTGATTTTCAATTTTCTTTCCAAGCGCCTCAATCCTGAAGGAACGCCTTCATGCCCGAAATGTGGTCATCAAGAGTTGAAGAAGCAAATGAGCTCTTTCGCGAAAGAGCTCATTTGCTTCTTCAACTCTTGATGACCACATTTCGGGCATGAAGGCGTTCCTTCAGGATTG
>JBDQII010000470.1:0-3275 GCA_040264395.1 Verrucomicrobiota bacterium | reverse complement strand
GTCGTGTGATCAAAGTGAAACTCTGCGGGTGTTCCTCCCTCGAAAACAGATCAGGAAATAGCTTTGAGTGCACTATTTTCCGTCAATAACAGGATCCACTACTTGACATAAGTGCCCGGGATATGCAATTTTAATGACTATTGGGGGCGTACTGGTTTCGACTGGGTAGATATGTCTGAGGTAGCATGCCGAGGATGGTTCGTTGGCCTCGTAAAAAATCGGACCAATAGCAATAACTGCTAATAATGATCTAGCTCTCGCAGCATAAAGTTCTGCGACGTTTCTCTGCTGACACCTGCTGGGTGGAAGAAACGCGATAGCAGGTTAGGTTCTGAGGGGAGACCGCGCGTGAAGGACCGAAACTTATTTCATGCGGACTACGATGAGTGACTCGTGTCGGATCGTCATCACACATCGGAAATATATTATCCGGACAAGCATGTAGAAGCTTCACGATAAGTTTGCTTAGGACGCGGGTTCAATTCCCGCCGCCTCCACCATTTTTTAAAGGGTGGTCGAATTTCTCAAAATGGTCCAGATTTTGCGATAGTCTGGGTGGGTTCATTATTTGATTAATCCTATACACGTCTCTTTTACTTTGCTGTTTTAGAGACTCCTGCGGAATGGCTCTGAGACCGCCTTTTGAGTTTCTTGGCTGGAACTGCTTATCCTAATCAAGGTCTGAAGCGTTGGGTCATGCGTGTATCAACTTTCCATTCTTCCTTTTTGAGCAGTCTGGTGGTTTTTGCATATCCAAATCCCGAGTGAAAATTGGATAAACGATGCAAGGCCGCCTTGAGTTTTGCCAACCAGACGGCGGGCTCTTTGGCTTGATAGGCAAATGTGCTGCGATGAAGTTCAAAATGGCAACAGGCAGCACGAGCAGAACATTGTCCCCCGCTTACAAGCGATTCGATAATTTGACGCTTGTGCCCGGGGCTCATCACTTATTTTAAAAAGCTTTCTTTAATAGCTCGTTTCCGAGTATCTCATCGGCCAGCATACGATTGATTCTGGCATTTTCACGCTGCAGTTCCTTGAGTTGCCTGGCTTGAGAGATCTCAAGCATGCCAGACTCACATTTCCAGCGGTAGAAAGATTGTTCACTGACCTGATGATCACGACAAATATTCTGTTTTTTTTCACAACCCACCGCTTCACGCAGGATGCGAATCTTCTGTTCGGATGAGTATCTTATTCCTTTCATCGCCTGAGTCCTTTCTGTTGACCCAGACTAACTTTTCAAGTGGATCAGTCCTCGTAACCTCGACAAGTAGCATTACTTTGAAACTAGCAACCTTTATTCCCCTCCCCTGACTTTCAGCAATGCTCTATATTCGGTTTCAATTTCTGCGTCACCGAATTTTTCCATTTCCTGAAGTTCCTGGGTCAATTTCTTGCGTTCCTTATCAATGAGCTTCAGTTGCATTTTCACAGCTTGCTTGTCGTGTTCCAATCGTTCTTGAAGCAGACTTCGAATCTGGGTATTGAGTTTTTTTCGCTCCTCACTCGGTTTTGTACGTTCATGGTAATGATGAAGCAAAACGTCCATACGCAAGTCGATGCTGAGGCCGGATAAATAGAGTTCGGCGGCTTCCAAACCATCATGCTCTTTGATTTCGAGATAATCCGAAAACTTATTTCGGAAGTCGTCGATCACCTCGCCGTATTGTTCATCATCTTCATTGTTTTTAACCTGCTCCAGAATTTTGACTGTGATTGGTATCTTTTTTTTGAGGAAACTTAACGTCTCTTGTTGGCTCGGGAACTGAATCGGGGCCTCGTTGTCTGCCTCAGCACCATTAACCTTGGTGCTGATAGCAAACAAACAGATGCATGTGATGAAATAGAATCGCAAGGGGTTCCGGTTTTTCATGGTTTGTATGGTGTGCTTCGTATTTTTTGATGCCGTGCGCGATGATGCCTCATCAGGACCAAGCCATCTCCGTTCCTTCGAAATGAAACCGATGGCTCCAGCAGTCGTTTGGATAAGGTCATTCGATTGACATGAGGAATATCGTCAACTTCCTTCTGACTTGATGGTGGCTGGTTTTTGGATGTTTCTTGAGTCATTTTGTTTGAATAAATCAATAGGGAGTATGCTAAAGCTAATACCGTGAAAGCGGCAGCGATGGTGGAAGTAATAGTTAAGGAGGACCACCAGGACTGTGGCTGCTCTGAATAGTTGGTTGGTAACTTTACCTGAACCGCCTCGTTGAGGACTTCATCCAGAAGCCCCTTTCGACGAGTTGGAACTCCACGGGCAATGTTTTTTTTGACGGATTTGAACTCTGCGTTTATTTCCTGAAGGTCTTCAAGGTAGGACCGCATTCTTGGATCCTGGTCCAGGCATTCACTGACTCGCTGCATGGCGGTTTCGTCGGCTTCACCGCTCCAATACAGTAGAATGTCTTTTTGAATATCTTTCATGTTAGATTGCATTCAATTGCGCCCTTAAGCGCTTCTTGGCTTTATGCATGCGAGCAAGCACCGTCCCTAATGGAGCATTCACGACTTGGGCAATTTCCTTGAAACTCAGTTCTTCTTGAAGTCGAAGTAACACAACGGCTCGCTCTGGTTGAGGGAGCGCAGCAATCGCGTCATGTAATTCATCTTCTCGTTCACGCTGGATTAAAGATTCCCGCGGCCCTGAAGAGGGGGCGTCCAAGTGGCCTTCCAAGGCTTCGGGCATTTCTCCGATTCTTTGTCTTCGACGAATGATTTCAATTCCTGTGTTGTGTCCTATACGGAACAACCAACTCTTGAAGTGACTTTCCTCACGGTAGGCGGGCAGCGCTTCGAGCGCTTTCCGAAACGTATCCTGGAGCGCGTCTTCACAGTCGTGTTGGTTCTTGAGCATCTGCCAGAGATATCCGTAGAGCCCTTCCTCGTAATGGCGGAACAAATCACGAACAGCCCCTATATCTCCTTGCGAAAGATAGCGTTGTATCAGGATATCAGCTTTCACAGTTGGTAGAGTTCATTCAGTCATCATGCACTAACGGGGTGGAATGCCTTTTATTGTCAATCCATCAAAAAAAACGTTCACCACGGTGAACCCATCGAATGTCCCAGTTCGAATTCGCATGAGTTCAATTGCAGTTCGTTCTCTTTCGGAATGTCATTCAAGCATGAAGCATCAGGATTTAGTGAAGTGAAATCACGACTGTTTTGTTGATATTTTTTGAACTTTTACCGCCAGTCACAGGATAAGTGACTCCCTGCCCATCGATCAAACCGGTGATGAAGTATTCAAAGTCGTAACCCGGATTGGC
>JBDQII010000469.1:0-3275 GCA_040264395.1 Verrucomicrobiota bacterium | reverse complement strand
ATTCTATGAACGATCATCAACCCCAATCCCGTCCCTTTCTTTTTGGTGGTAAAATAGGGTTCAAAAATACGCCCTATCCTTTCACTGGGTATACCAGAGCCGTTGTCTTCAATACTTACCATAATACCCTCTACTTCTCCCTTGGTACGAATGGTTAAAACCCCATTATTGGAAATGGCCTGCATCGCATTTTTGATTAAGTTTACGAAGACTTGCTTGATCTGGGAACGATCAAAGGGTGTGTCTGGCAAGTCATCATCCAATTCTGTCACCAATTCTATGCCACGGTTGTCCAGCTCGGGGCGCAGCAAATCCAGTGTTTCCAGAACCACCTTATTGGGCTGATCCGTTTTACGGTCTGGCGCACTTGGTCGAATGGCTTGCAGGAATTGAGTGATAATGTATTCGAGCCGGTTAATTTCACCTCGTGACGTCTCTATGAATGATTCCAACCGGTTGAAGCCCTTGTTCAAATCCAGATCGGCATCTTCTGAATCTACGTTTAAACGGGGCCTTCCCCGCCCCCTTTTCTTTTGCTTGGATTGCCTTTCGAAGGCTTCTCGAAGTTTGGTCGTTTCCCGCGCGATAAGCTGAAGATGTATATGCAACGCATTTAAAGGATTACCAATTTCGTGCGCCACACTGCCCGCCAAAAGCGTCAAGGTGTGCACGCGTTCACTCTCGATAGCCTCATATGTCTGTTTGCGAGTTTCTGTCACATCATGGAGCACCAGCACATAACCAGCATGCTCATCGCCTTGACGCTCGATGGCGGATGCAAACAGGCGCACGAACCTTGATTTGGGATATCGAATATCGAATTCCAATCTCACCATTCGAGAGGATGAGCCCTCACCAATGGACTGAACAAGCTTTTCCCATTCCAGGTCTGGAATGAACCGTGTCACGGGCTTGTTCTCGTAGCTGTCAGAGGGGATCCCGAGAAGCTCAAAAGCAACCCTGTTACAATACAGGAGCTTACCTAGTGGATTCAAAACCAGAATACAGTCTTCAATCACATTAAAGACCGTCTCAAAGAATTGCCTTTGCTCTTCAAGTCGAGCCACCACCGACTGTAAATCCTCGGCATTGAGGCGGTCGATACGCCCTAAAACCTTGTCGAGAAAACTGGAGTTAAAACCTTCCATCCTTGAGATTTCCTTCGCCAAACGATGTTTCTAAAGCCACTTTTTCCGCTTGAAATAGATATAAGTTCCCAGTGTTGACGCAACCATAACCGAAAGTGCGAGGGTATATCCATGAGATGATTTCAATTCCGGCATGAATGAGAAATTCATTCCGTACCAAGTGCCAATCATCATCATCGGAGTGGTGATCAGGGTGATCATGGTCAATAACTTGACAACCTCGCCAGTTTGATTGGACGACATATTCAGATACAATTGAAGGACAGCGGTCAAAGAGTCCGTGTAAGTTTGAGCAAGCTGATGAATCCTGAATAAGTCGTCATAAACATCCCGATAATAAGGAATTAGCTTGGGACGGATTAATTTGAACTCACCGCGCGCGAAACGGGACAGCACCTCGCGCTGAGGACCAATAATACGCCTTAGGTGGTGCACTTCCTTTTTGATCTGTGTGATCTTGTTGAGCACCTCCGGTGTAGCGCTCTGCAGCACCTTGTCTTCGATTTCCCCAATCTCAAATGCAAGCTCCTCCATCGCGGGTCTATAGTTATCCACCATGCTGTCCAAGAGCGTGTGCGCGACACGGTCAGGAGCTCTGGCGATTTGTTTTTTCAATCGCAGGCACTGGTCTTCCGTATGCTGTATGCTTCTGAGATACTTGGAGTGACAGGTCACCAGAAAGTTTCGCCCAAGAAAAAAATTCAATTCACTGGTCGCAAAGACACCATCTTCCTTACTGTAATCCACCCCATGAATGACCATGAAAAGATAGGGGAGGAATTGATCTTCCTCCTTTGGAGCGTATTCCTCAACTTTTGGTGCGCCCAGATCTGAGATACAATCTTCAATGGAAAGAGGATGAAAATGGAATACGCCTTCGAGCAAGGTTTTCAACTCTTCTTTGGTCGGCGCCTCCAAATCAACCCATAGGAATAAATTCGTATCCTTGAGCAATGTAGGCATCAGGAACGTATCCATATCTTGACTATGGAGCTTGCCTTGTGTTGTGAATGCGAATGATCGAATCATGGCCTGATGTTGTTTTTTTACTCCCAGTGCATTCTGGTCTCACAGAACTCCAGATAGCAAGCAATGAGGTAATGAAAATAAACCGAATGGAAAAAGCCACTCTTTTCTCAACACAAGCATTGACAATCCTGCCAAGATCATTAGTTTGACCAGCTCTATTGATGCAAAAGTCTTAGTAAGTATCAGGATATGCCAAATACAAAATCCGCAATCAAAAGAACACGAAGCACGGAACGAAAACAGCAAGTAAATCGAGCCGTGAAATCCAGCATAGGCACCTTGGAACGTAAGTTTAAGGCCTTGGTGAAAGAAGGAAACAAAGATGGGGCTACCAGCGCTCTGAAAGATGTTTCCTCAGCTTATGATAAAGCAGCAAAAAAGGGAGTTATCCACCGGAACAAGGCAGATAACAAGAAATCCCGTTTGTCCAAATTGGCTAAGACACTGGGCTGAACCCAAGCCACTCAAACCTGTCATGGGAGTTTGAGAGAATTTCAAGAACCCTTCCAAAATGGAAGGGTTTTTTTATTGGGGGAAGCTAGACATCTCCCTACCCTTTGTAAACGATCACGACCCCGAAGTCGGAAAGCAGCTGTTTACTACTCAGATCAACGTAAGAGTAGTTGATGGTATTGATGCTCACGATGTTGGTTTCTCCGATTTGATTTAGAATCTCTGTCACACGCTCGTCGAAACCATCGTGTCCCACTTCCTTGCAATCCGTATGACGTATGGTTTTGATGCGAAGAATCTTGTCTTTATCTTTTTGAGCCTCCAGTGGTGGAAGGGCTTTGGTAATCAGGCTTTCAGCAGGCTTGTCGTAAGTCGGAACCACGAATGGTTTTTCGACACGATTGGCTGCCGCTTGAGACTCGCCTTGTAACTTGACATTGGCAGCGTCAGCTTGGGGCACAGTCAATTGCTTCTCGCAAGATGGGCACTCTATTTCAGAACCGACACCTTGTGCATCAACAACAAGTTCCTGATGGCAACCGGGGCAACTAAAAACGATATCCATAAGTAAAAATTTAAGGTTCGAAAAAGAGCTGCACCCTATTACGGCATATTGGGTTTTACCAGAGGATTTTAAAAAACCAT
>JBDQII010000468.1:0-3301 GCA_040264395.1 Verrucomicrobiota bacterium | reverse complement strand
CCTCAGTCGTCCCGTTGAAAGGGATTTCACTGCTTTGGCTGCAGAAATGAAATTAAAAAAGAGAACAGCGCACGTGGTAGGTTGTGGCTTGGATTTCACCGAAATAGATAATACTCCGCAGGAAGAACCTCAATTTGACCTTGTCCTCCTGGGGCGTATGCACGAACAAAAAGGAATCTTCGATCTAGTGGAAGTATGGGAGACGATTGTCAAGAATAGACCAGCATCCAGTATGGTAGTGATCGGTGAGGGCCCTCATCGAAAAGCTTTGATGGAGGGGCTTCAAGCTCGAGGTTTGCTGGACCACGTCACATTCACTGGGGGCATTGATGAATCCACCAAAAACAAACTGCTAAGACAGTCCAGAATAGGTTTGAGTCTCTCCTTTGAGGAAGGGTGGGGCTTGAGTGTGACTGAATTTCTGGCTGCTGGACTGCCCGTGGTTGCCTATGAATTGCCTGTATTCAAGGAATTATTTGCTGATATTTTACATTTTGTCCCAATGAAATCGAAACTGAGGGCAGCGCAAGCAGTGCTTTCTTTGCTTGATGATTCGGAAAAAATGGAGCGCTCGGGGATAGATGGGGAAATACATGCCAGGAAATTCAAATATCAGGAAGTAGCTCAACAGGAATTTCAGCTCATCGAAGAGTTATCTTCAGAGAATTGAAAAAATAAAAAGGACCCTTTTTCCCGATGAAAGATTTTAAGATTCAAAAGCAAAATCACACTTTGGCAGTCGTTCTTTTTTTCTGTGTTTTTTCTCTTTCCGTAATGGGCGAGAAGCATCGATTTCTGGCGTGGAATACTCCGGATAATCATCGTCTTTCGCTTCATCACGATCGAGAAAAAGTGGTGTATCGCTTTCCCATTCCTCTTCCTGATTTTCAGGTAAGCGAATTAATTCCATCATGGAACCTTCAATCGATTGCAGAAGGCTTCCTAGATGTAAATGTTCACGTATCTTTCGCATCAGGGGAATCACTCGTATTCAACATGGGACGCTGGGCCGAGGGGAGGCAATCTCTTGATCTACCAGGTCGTCGTAGCAGCATCAATGACCAAAAAAATGATTACGGTGTCGTGTACACTGACACTTTGGTTTTTAAAAAGCCCCCCACCGATTGTGAATTAGAATTAAGCCTTTATCCGGGTAATGACAGCAAGGGCGCAACCCTTGATTTTTTTGGTGTCTGTCTTTCACCTCCTCGCGCTTCCGACAAACCGCTGAGACCTGCCCTAAGTTATGAGAAACGATTGATTGATGTTCCTCTTTTATGTCAGCGTGATTATATAGGCGGAGGTGTTTGGTGCAGTCCTACCTCTGTTGCAATGATCATGCATTATTGGTCCAAAAAGCTTTTAAGGCCCGATTTGAGATATTCCGTAACGGAAACAGCCAATCTTGTTTTTGATCCGGCCTGGCCAGGGACAGGAAACTGGGCTTTCAACGTGGCATTTGCAGGCGGGCACAAAAATATGCGGGCTCATGTAAACCGACTCAATGCAATAGATGAATTGAAGGCCCTGATTGACGCTGGTGTCCCCGTTGCTACCTCCGTCTCGTATGATTTACTTAAAGGGAAGTCTGTCAAAGGATACAATGATGGGCATCTTGTGGTGGTAGTTGGCTTTGATCAATCGGGTGATCCAATGATTAATGATCCTGCTGCCTGTCCTGAGGTTCAACGTAGTTATCCACTGGAACATTTTATTAAGGCTTGGCAATCCTCGCGCCAAACAGTTTACATCATCTATCCATCGAAAATCAGCTTGCCAGATCAGCTGGGAATTCATTGGCAGTAGGCACGGCCAAGTCATTAAATCGAAGAAATGATGTGGCCCAGAGCTAACGTGGCCCGTAATCGGAGGAATTAATATTCAACCAATACCTGACGGCACTTCTAGCCAGTATGCCAAGTTTATGAGGCTTTGTCAGCTTGGTTAGTGTTGGGCTTAAAACCTGATAATCTGATTTTTCAATTTTCAGGAGAATTCTCCAATAGACACTTGCCATCATTTCGGACGCAACCAGAAGCCTTCTCTTATCAGGATAGACGTATTGGCTTGCCGAGCGATAATGACTTCTTGCTCTTTCGGCAACTGCCTTGGCAACTGCTCGAAAGTCTGGACTGAATCTGTAATTGAGAACGTCATCATCCGATACCCCGTGCTTTCTGAGTAAGTCTTGAGGCAGATAAATACGGCCTTTTTCGGCATCTACTCTCACATCGCGCAGGATATTGGTGAGTTGCAAAGCCTGCCCCAGGTGATACCCATAGTCATCCAGAGAGGAATGATTGTAACCGAATACCTTAACGCTCAATAGACCTACAACAGAGGCTACATGATAGCAGTAATTGGCCAAATCATCCCATGAATCGTATCTCGTTTTGGTAAGGTCCATCTCCATACCATCGATCAAAGCTTCAAGATGCTCTGCTGGTAGATCACATTCATGAATGACCGGCTTGAGCTCTTTGACAATGGGGATGTTTGGTTCCTCATCTCGACAAGCTCGTTGTAAATCTTCACGCCACCGCTTCAGCTCAACTCGTTTTTCCTCGACAGAATGCTCCTCACTGTCGGCAACATCATCCACCTCTCTGCAGAACGCGTAGAGAGCGCACATTGCTTCCTTCTTGTGTTTAGGGAGCAGCACGAAAGCCAGCGCCAGATTGGAAGCGCTTTTTTTCGTGACATTTTTACTGGCCTGAACCTGACTCATTGATGTCTTCTATGAATCCTGCTCGTCGAGCCCTTTTGGTGCCGGAAGTCCCCCGGTTTCAGCCAGTGTGGGATTACGAGGTCTGTGATCGCGTCGTCTGCGTCTTCTTTTCTTCCGGCGCTTCTCCGTCTCCGAGTTTTCATTGGAAAGGGAAGAGCTATCAGGAACACTCCTGTATGCGTCTTTTTCTCTAACTCTTGTCTCGGAAGATTTACGGAAAAACTTGACCCAGAGAGCCAAAGCGAGCATCAAAATCAAACCAATCCCCATAACGATGGCCATGTCATCGAACCATCGAATTTCCTGGGTTCCCGAATCCGGAGTCGGAATGCTGGATCCCATCCGATGGATATCGGACTGTGCCAGGAACCATATTGGTCTCAACTCTATCATGAAAAGTTTTTTAACACGTGGGAGTTAGGTTGTCTAATCCTGATTTTTAAATCTAGTCCGAATCAAGCTCGAGTTTCAACTGGTGCATCCTGTAACGCAAATCATGGGGTTTCAACTGAAGCGTTTCAGCAGCGGTTTCAATATTGAAATCTGTTGCTGAAAGTTTCTGCAGGATAATAT
>JBDQII010000467.1:0-3302 GCA_040264395.1 Verrucomicrobiota bacterium | reverse complement strand
TTTTTATCGTTCACGCCTTCAATAGGCATCATGTAAAGGTCCCCGAGTAAATCAAAAGCAACGTGCTTTCCGTTGGGGCTCACATCAAGATTCATCCATGTGCCTTCGCGGGTGTCGATGATCTGTTCAAAGCCTGGGCCTTGGATATGGTTCACATTCCATGATGCTTTCTCCTCCTTGATTTCTTTTTGGTGAGTTGCGCTGTCATCTCCCCGTAAAATCAGGTTGCTTGCCACAACCCAAACCATGCACGTCTTGATCCAGTGACTTAAAGTGAACATGCGTCCATAATGGACAGAAGAGGCTGATGAGAGCTATTAAAAATTCCAGAAGCTTTTATTGAAGATGTGCCAGCAAGCAGATCCAGAATGCGCTGTTTTCATGACCGTTCGTGGTGAGGCTCGGTGATAATAATCTAAGGAGGAAAATTGAATGGTATGGATCGGATTGCTCCCGATTCGTGTTGCGTGAATATGCTTGGGGTTCGAGGGTTTTCTTTGGACCCGTTTGCGCGCGAGCGGAGGGTGTGAGGGGGCGCTGAGCTTGCCTGCCAGGACGTCCCGTATCCAACGGTGGGGGGTGCTTGGTCGATTGGATTGCCCTTGTTCCGTTTGGCGTGATACGTTGACTGGGACGGAATGTGTGTTCCACCTCAAACTTTCATTCGCAGTCAAGGAAGGATACGGACAACGACAGCAGGTTCAGCCGGAAAACCAGTCCTCAACATTTCATCTGGGTCATTCCTTGCTCAGGCCTGATCAACTTCATTGGTTTTCAAGATCGCCTGCTTTGATTTTAACAAAACCGTCCTGTTCAAAACTCGATTGAAGCGCTTCAAGCACTTCCTTTGAAGTCAGTTTTCCAATGCGGTCGTTGACGTGTTTGTCGAAGAGCATGGTCCGTCCAAGATAAAGTCCACTTGCCAATTCGCCCGCCACAACTGGATCATTGGCCAAACTGTTTTTCTGTGAAGTCGCCCAGCTTTGTTTTGCCGCTGCCAATTCCTCTGCAGGAATTGGTTCGGACAACCATCGGTTCAATTCTTCATGAAGAGCCATTTGAGCTTTCTCTGCGTTTTCAGGCGCGCAAATCGCCATTGCAGACAGCGCGGCAACTTGATCCAAGGAACGTGCGTTAAAGCCTGAGTAAGCACCGTAGGACAAACCGTCCTTTTGTCTTAATCGATTGAACAGCCGTGATTCTGCAAACCCTCCCAACACGTAATTTGCCAACAGCAAAGCGGGGTATCGGCCATCGGTGTCATCCATTGCCACCGAAGCACCTGCTGCCACAACAGCCATTTTTTTATCAGGGGTTTGAATCAGTTCATCAACCTTGATCGCAGGTAATCGTTGTTTGTTGATTCTCTTGAAGGCGGTTTGAGAATGCCAGTCACCAAATGCCTCTTTCAGCGATTTGATTACCTTCTCCTCTTCCATATCTCCGACAATGCTCAATCGCGCATGGCCCGCTCCGTAGTGTTTTTTGTAGAAAGATTGAATATCGGCAAGTTTCAAAGCCTCCATTCGCTGGATCAAAACAGGTAGATCATGAATATGATGAATGGACTCATCGGGATAAGGGTTGAGTCGCTGGCGTAGCCGTCTGAAAAGGAGCGATTGCGGATCAGAGAGCATACCTTGCATACCTGTCAGTTGCTGCTGCTTGAGCACCTTGAACTCATCTTCAGGAAAAGTCGGACTTGTCAGGATTTTACCCAGAAAACGAATCAGCTCAATCAGATGCTCATGGTCCGTTTGAAAGCGAACATTGAGAGAACTGCCGTGTTCACCGGCGCTCATTGAAACGTTAGCTTTGAGAGCATCCAATTTATCTTTGATATCTTGATACGAATAGTTTTCGGCCCCTCGCATGATGAGACTCGGCACCATGTCAGCGGCCGTCTGGGTGGCAGGGCTATTCAGTGATTCCAAGTTACCCATGTAAAAATTCAAGGTGCCGGTCACGCTGTTGCCGCGCGTTTCTTTGGCGAGTAGAGCTACTTTGATGCCCTGGCCAATGGATTCCCGTCTTACACGGTTTTCAATATTTTCATGGGTGGCCTCAAAATCCTCACCTTCAGCAATGGCTTCCTTTCCTTTGTAACCCTGGACCAGCTCGGTCACATTCGGCGTTTCAGGAATGAT
Organism: Verrucomicrobiota bacterium; assembly: GCA_040264395.1. Taxonomy (GTDB): domain Bacteria; phylum Verrucomicrobiota; class Verrucomicrobiia; order Limisphaerales; family AAA164-E04; genus AAA164-E04. The sequence continues at coordinate 1,155 of JBDQII010000467.1, read as the reverse complement.
CGTGCGATTGGGTTCCTTGGTTGGATGGAAAATACCACTCGTTCGGTTGGAGCTCTTAAAATAAACGGAAGCCACACGTTTGACATCTTCAACGGTCACCTCTTCCAATTGGTCGCGTGATAGAAAAAACAAACGCCAATCACCTACCGCCGCCGCTTCGGTCAGGTTGATGCCGATTTGATTGCTGTTCTTGAAAGAGAGTTCAATTTGTTTGAGAAGACGGGTTTTTGCGCGATTGACTTCCGTCTCAGTGATTTCGCTGTTGAAGAACGATTCGATGTCTTCCTTCATCTTCTCGAGCACCTTCTCTGGATTGACGTCCTTCTGTACTTCCGACAATACCATGAAGGCGCCCGGCTCGCGCGTGGGGTAGAAAAGGGGAGATACAAAACTGGCCAGTCCCTCTTCGACCAAGGATTCGTAGAGCCTTCCCGAGGGTGCGTCTGTGAGGATCGTGCCAATGACATCCAGGGTGACCGTATCGGCATGAGAACCTGCGCACACGTTATACAAAACACCTGTTGCCGCCACATCTCCATTGCGATTCAGCGTGACATGCCGGGCCCCATCCTTGACGGGTTCAACCGTATACGTGTCGCTCAACAGGCGTTCAGGTTTTGGGATGGGACCAAAATGTTTCTCAACCAATGCCAGCGCCTCAATCGGTTTAAAATCACCTGCAATGACCAGCATGGCATTATCGGGTTGATAATATGTTTCGTAGAACTTCTTGAGATTTTCTGCCGGTACGCGTTCGATATCGCTTCGAGATCCAATGGTGGAAAATCCGTAATTATGCCAGTCAAAAGCCAATGACATCATGCGTTGATAGAGGATTTGAATGGGATTGTTTTCTCCTCGTTCGAATTCGTTGCGAACCACTGTGAATTCAGTTTCCAAATCTTCACTCAGGATCAGGCTGTTGACCATACGCTCCGCCTCGAGCTCAAGAGAGAATTCAAGATTTCCCTTTTGATCCGAGGGTAGCGTTTCATAGTAGTTTGTGCGGTCAACCCAGGTGGTTCCATTGAACTGCGCTCCACGCGCTGACAGGAGTTTGATGATATTCCCATACTTATCAGTCCCTTTGAACAGCATGTGCTCCAGCAAATGTGCCATCCCTTTTTCTCCACGTCCCTCGTGTCTTGAACCTAC
>JBDQII010000466.1:0-3315 GCA_040264395.1 Verrucomicrobiota bacterium | reverse complement strand
GTTCGGTTTCATTTTTTCTTTGTTCTTAAAGTTATCTTTGTTCGGTTTGAGAGACGCATGCAGTTTCAAGTTGGTTACAGGTCACGAAAACTTACCGTTTTGAGGATTTTCGACAGGAAGGGTTGATTTGGATATCAGTTGCAGAGGGATTTACTGAGAATAAACATTGGAATCCTCGAGCTGTACGCGTATTCAATGGTTTTCTTTGAGAGTGAATATTCAAAGGAAAACGTCTCCATTGGATTCATTCACACAATTGGCGAGAATCATCATATTTAAAATTTTATGTTAAGAGCAGGCATCGTCGGACTACCCAACGTGGGCAAATCAACTTTGTTCAACGCGATCACACGCACCCGCAAGGCGGAATCGGCCAACTACCCTTTCTGTACGATCGATCCCAACGTAGGTGTGGTCACCGTTCCTGACGACCGTTTGGAACCCTTGGCCAAGATTGCCAAGACCGAGGTAATTATTCCCACTTCCTTTGAATTTGTAGATATTGCCGGACTGGTGCAGGGCGCTGCTCAAGGCGAGGGTCTAGGAAACAAGTTTTTGAGTCACATTCGAGAAGTGGATGCCATTATTCAAGTGATCCGATGCTTTGAGGATGAGGACATTCACCACGTTGCGGGCAGCATTGATCCAATCCGAGATATCGAAACCATCATGACAGAGCTCGTCCTGGCCGATATGGAATCGGTTCAGAAGAGCCTGGATCGTCGAGCAAAAGATGCCAAAAAGGGCGATAAAACTGCCAAGGCAGAACACGCCGTCCTGTCAAAGGTCTTACCTCACCTGAATGATGGAAAACCCGCTTTGACATTGGAGCTGAATCCGGAGGAGGCGGCGATTCTCAAACCCTTTTTTCTTTTGACAGCCAAACCCACCATTTTTGCAGCCAATGTAAAAGAGAGTGAATTGGTGGACGCGGCCAACAATCCACATGTCGCCAAGGTAAAAAATTACGCTCAGGAGCATCACGCATGCGATACCGTGGTCATCAGCGCGCAGATCGAAAGCGATCTGGTGGATTTGGCACCTGAGGAGGCATCCGACTTTCTTTCAGAAATGGGTGTATCGGAGTCGGGCGTTGGCTCCATGATTCGGAGCACATATCATTTACTTGGATTACGAACTTATTTCACGGCAGGAGAGGTGGAAGTACGCGCGTGGACGATTCACGAAGGTGACAAAGCCCCTCAAGCGGCAGGCGTTATTCACACTGATTTCGAGAGAGGGTTTATCAAGGCAGAAACCGTCACCTACGATGATCTTGTAGAGTGTGGATCCGTCGCAGCTGCTCGTGATAAAGGCCTTTATCGCATGGAAGGAAAAGAATATGTGGTCAAAGACGGGGACGTGCTGCTGTTTAAATTCAATGTTTAAAACCGAATTGGTTCAAACAAGCATTGGTAGCAAGAGAATTCGACCTATTGAAGTGTGGAGGGTATCTAAGAATCTTCCACGATACAAAAGCGCAGGACCTCTTTAATTGCGCAGGTAGCCGATGGCAGGACTATGAGGTCTCGATCGCGCAGCGACGTTTTTCTGTTTCCACCATTTGCACTGGCGGCATGTCATAGAAAGCCCTGACCTCGGCAATGAAATGACTGTAACGCCTGAACCCCAGAATTACAGAGATGTATTTCAAAGGGGTTCCCTCACGCAACAGGTAGCGAGCTCTGATCATTCGCTGCTGTCTGAGCCAATATTTCGGACTGACACCCAATGCATCGAAAAACATGCGTTCCAGATGTCTGGAAGAAATCCCAAGAGTTTTGGACATTTCTCCTACTTTGTACCCACTCCTGAATGCAAGCTCGTCCATATTGACCGGCTCTTGCACGCGTCGACAAGAATCGTACATTACACGTCCATTTTTCGTAACTATCATTTCAAAAGCCTTTAAGGAGGGTTTTTATCATGACGAGAGAGAAATATCTGGCAACCAAAAACAGTACCGAAAACGCGACCTTTCCACAGAAAACTGCAGGAATCTCGATTTTTTATGATTGCGACAAGGCTTTATTGATCATATTCCGCTTGCTATGTCACGAGAGACCATAGCAGTTTGTGAATGTTGCAGTTGATTGTCAGTCTTGGGCATATAAAATATTAATATACCCAAGAGCAATTCCTTGGAATACTCTCAGAGAATGAGGCCAAAAAACAAAGCATCAATTCAACCTAGGCGTTGGAAAAGTAAACGCAGAACAACAGGATAATTCAGTCAGGATACCTTAACAACGAATTAAGTTTTATTGTCTCTCATCATAATCAGGTTGGGAATATTTTAAACATCATTGCAGGATCAATACCCTTGTATTCGGTCCCCTTCACAGCCACTCATGGAATCGAAAAAGCAACTCAAAGCTGACGAGGAAAGTCTTGTCCTATGCGTCAATAGCGAAGGGCTTGAATTGCGTGCCACTCCCATAAGATTAACCCGCCATCTGGTTGTGTTTGAGGTCTATAATCCTTACAGCATTCTACAACTTTCAGAGGTGCTTCAGGAGTTCCAGATTTTTGTCAACCATCGCCCGGTTTATTCCGGTCGTGCTGTGGTGAGCAATCTTGTCAATACCGGTATCTTCTTGGTTTGTGAAGCCTCTCTTGACGATGGCTGGCTGGACGTGGATCTCACCAGACCCATGAAGGCCTCCAGTATTTTGCGATCGGAGTTCAATCATTTCATTTCGGAATACAAAAAACATGATTTGGTAATGGATGATTTCAAGCTGGTGGTCGCCGATTTACAGGGATTTCTCATCGAACTGCGACGCTGGCTGGAACAGTTGGAATTTGTCGTGCGGTCAAACCCGTCCCGGGATCGTCACGATCAGGAGGTTGAGATCATCAATCAGGTTCTCGAGCCCGCCCTGCCGATGCTTGGCGATTACTTCATGCGATTCGAGACAGCGGCCGCATCGGTTAAACAAACTTTGCAGCCCGTGCATCGATCCTATGTCAAACGGCAGTTACATCCCATCGTGCTCTGTGCCCCTTTCAGCTGGCGTACCTACACAAAGCCTTTGGGCTATGCGGGCGACTACGAAATGGTTGCCATGATGGCGCGGGAACCCTACGAGGGGAGCTCTATTTTCGCCAAAATCCTCAATACATTTTTTCTAAATACACCTCCGGTGGTAGCCCATCGTAATCGTATTGGTTATCTCAAGACACAATTGGTCAGGGAGATCGAACGGGTAGCCAAAACAGGAAGGCGAGCACGCATTTTGAACCTGGGCTGCGGGCCTGCTGTAGAAATCCAGCAATTGCTTGAGATGGAAATTGCGGATCAAGCAGAGATTC
>JBDQII010000465.1:0-3348 GCA_040264395.1 Verrucomicrobiota bacterium | reverse complement strand
TCGGTATCCTGCTCGGCGCGGCTCATTCGGGCCAGAGCGTATGGGGAAATTTCGATACCGAGTCCCTGTTTCAATCCCGTGAGTCCCCGGATGTCCCCGGCTTGACTGACATGAAAGGTGTGTAAGTGTGGTTGAGCACCAGTCCAACGTCCTCTTTCCACTTTTCTTGAAATGGATCGACTGATGTTGAATCCCCAGACGTCTTTTCGCGGATCAAAGCTCAAAGATTTGAAGGGGATGGCAAGCTCGGCTTTCCATCCCTCCTTATCAACTGAACCAGCAGCACGCCAGACTCCTTCCCAATTTGAATTTAGAAAAATGTTATTGCTGACGATTTGATCGTATCTTGCTCCATTGGGATTGGTGACAAAGATGTAGCCGTTGCGCTGGTCATGAAACGTATCAAAGGCCATGTAAAGATAATCATCGCTGAAAATGGACCGGTTGTCCCTTTGCATCACGCGCGCGTTGATTTTGTCAGGCTCGGAATCGAAACACCAAATCCCGATGTAAATATTCTGGTCGTCATAAACGATACGGAATTCAGTGCGTTCAGACATTTCAACACCAGGCAAGGGATCGTATTGCCACAGGGGGCCTGCAGCTGGAGCCTCCTTCCATAATGCCTCATCAAGTCTTCCGTCGATTTCTGGGCCTTTCTGCACACGAATGGCACGTAGTGAAGGTTTTCCTTTTGGTTCAGTTCGGACCTGAGCAGTGGATGTTGAGCTTGTCGTTATAGAGTTCGATTGATCAGAAAAAACAACGATCGGTCCGCCCCCACAGAACCCAAGCGATATCATCGCAAGGAACACCCTAAGCCGCCGGCTGCAAATATATGTCAATGGTCCACGCATCGAAGTTTTTTAATGTATGAAAAGGGCAAAAGGCTTACCAAACCCATGGCATTCAGACAAGTTCAGGTCTCTGTTTTTTTGGTGATATAACTATTGATATTTTAAGTAGTACCATGCAAGGACTGCCATTGCCTGTAAGAAGACAATGAACCAAAAGACCCGCTGAAAAGAGCCTTTCAATGTTTTGTGACGAAAAACTTTTTGTCCTAATCTTGCGCCTAATACCCCACCTGTAAGTGCCATGAGGTGCAGCGTTCCCTCAGGTGTGCGCGATTTCTGCTTGATTGCACGCCACTTATCTTCTCCATAAAACCCAAAGCACACGATATTGATCGATGTCAGATAGGCCAACCAACCCGATAATCCACCTAACCACAGGGACAGGCTGACTATCATTGTAATGATCGCAGCAATGATAATCGATTGATTGAATGTCGAACGCATACGCAAGATACCCCATAGAGAGATCACAGGATTCACATATCGATCCGAGATTTGATCATCCCCCCAGAAACCTCACATTAAAGGATTCATTGAATGGGTGATATCCCTTTTGATGACCATTTTTTACACGCTCAGTATTTTTATTCAAAGGAATTGATCGAGTGGCGTCTGGGTTCAAGTCATCCATGAAGCTTACGCTTTTTTCTTTACCCTCCACAGGCTGCCTACCGAAAAGAACGATGACATTTTGATATGTTTTTGTTACTCACGCTTTGAGGGGGAATTGATCACGTAAAGCAAAGTGCCTGCTTCCTCTGGAGCATTGCCTTCAGATGGCAGGAACAATGTGATGACCAGTTTCTGTTGATTATGCGAGTCCGTGACCCATGTAGCATTAGGATTGGCAAATGCCCGTGAATGTTTATCAGTCTTGATTGCAAGGGTGCGGATCGGCATACCTTTTTCATCACAAAGATTGATTCTCCAGGAACTCCAGTCGTTGCGATTTCTCTGGGTTTCTTGAAGCATATACGTTTTGCCTTTCCAAGTAAACGGATCACGGTCTCCCAAATTGCCGTTCCATCCGCTCTTGATCAATGCCTCATTGATGTGCACGGAAGGCTCGGCCTGCCAATGCTTGAAATCGGTCAGTGTGCCCATAGCAAGTTGATCAACTCGAACATGCTTGAAGTAATGAAAGCGAAGGCGAATCTTCGAATGATTGATCCCCTTTGCTCCCATTAACACCGATTCGAAACTGGGAGTTCCTTCAGCGGTGGGAGCAAGTGATCTTGGGATATCATTTTCGTTTGTGTATCTACCCTCCAGTAGGTGATTCAGGTTTTCATAATATCGCAACCTGATCCAGCATGATCTGGGAGCATCCTTTTCATAAGCCATTAAAAAGCCACCCTCTCTGCATGGGAAAATGGTAGGCTGGGATGCGTGTGTATCCAGTAATTTTATTTCCTGCCATATGAGTAGATCATTTGATTCAGCCAGATGTATATTAAATACTCCTTTCTCCATATTGTGAAATAAACCATAGTAAACCGCCCCCTGATCATGTTGATGACTTTGGAACACTTTCAGGCAATCCATGCTTCTTTCCTGCGTCGTTTTTAACCGATAACTTCTAACATACGCCAACGTCACTGCTTCAAGCTGCCGGACAAGGGTATCTTTGTCTGCGGCAAACAACTCCAAGGTTTGCACTTCAAGGATCATGCTGAAAAGGTAAAGCGTCCTGAGGATTGAAGGTATGATGTAACTGTCGTATTGCTTTCTTTTCATGAGTTCACTTGGTTCTGCTTGGCTTGTGTTTTTCAATGATTATTGCATGAACGGTGGAGCACACGATTTGTCGGTTTGATGCCCTTCATTCACTGAGTAACCACCTTGATGAAGGTGGAGGGTTTTCAAGCAGTGACCACGCTGTATGGGACTTATTGCACTCAGGTATATCGGTAAACCGATGGTTGATTTCGTTCGTTCATCCAAGGTATAGTTTGACCATGCGAATTCATTATTTCCTTCGTGCCATGATGGTTGCTGGGGCCCTGATGATGGTCACACAAACCAAGGCGGCGGATCGTCCGAATGTAGTTTTCATTCTCGCTGACGATTTAGGTTGGCGTGATCTTTCCATTCAGGGAAGCACTTTTTACGAAACTCCGAATATTGACCGTATCGGTAGAGAGGGGATGCGTTTTCGTCAGGGATACGCAACCTGTCAGGTTTGCAGTCCATCCAGAGCAAGCATCATGACGGGAAAATACCCTGCTCGATTGGCCATTACGGATTGGATTGGAGCTGCCGCAGGGACAGACTGGAAGCGCAATACCAAACTGCTTCCCGCTCATTATCATCATCAGCTTTCACTGGATGAGACGACCTTGGCCGAAGCCTTTCGAGAAGGTGGTTACCGCACGTTTTTTGCCGGTAAATGGCACTTGGGAGGTGAAGGAAGTTTTCCTGAAGATCATGGCTTTGATATCAATGTGGGAGGACATCATCGAGGTTCGCCTCCAGGTGGTTTTTTTTCACC
>JBDQII010000464.1:0-3384 GCA_040264395.1 Verrucomicrobiota bacterium | reverse complement strand
TTGCCAGGGTGACCATGTGGTTGCGCATGAGAAAAAGAGCCGAACGAGCGGGGATTGAACGAGCATTGACGCCTCACATGTTGAGACATAGTTTTGCTACACATCTGCTGGATCACGGGGCTGACTTGAGGGTAATTCAAGAAATGTTGGGGCATTCCAGTATTGCGACAACCGAAGTTTACACCCATGTCGCCCGTGAGAAGCTTAAGGACATACATCGTCAGTTTCATCCAAGAGCCTGAGGATCGCAACGGAATTGGCATTCATCTGATGATTGTCAGAATGATGCATCGAACAAACGGAAATAGTGATGAATGAATAATCCCAAACAACAATCAGTGGTTCATCAAACGGACAAGCAGGATAAGCTGCCTGTTTATCGAATCATGATGTTGGCAGGAGAAACAAGCGGTGACGGATTAGCTGCTGGTCTAGTGAAGGCGATCCATAGCCAAATTGTCCCAGACCGGCACCTTGAATTTTTTGGGGCAGGGGGCGAGCGGATGAGAGAGGCTGGGGTTCATATTCTTGAAGACCTAACCAAACGGACCGTTTTCGGGTTGAGCGAAGTAGTCAGTCAGTACTTTTGGTTCAAGAAGGTTTTTGATCGACTTTTGGAGGAGGCATTTATTCGTCGACCTGATATCATCATCCTTACCGACTATGCCGGGTTCAATTTAAGGTTTGCAGAGGCAGTTCGCAAACGACTGAATCTCATCAAGGATGACCAATCCTCATGGCAGCCAAAAATATTGTATTACGTCTCACCCCAAGTATGGGCGTCACGCGCCTACCGAGTCTTTGCTCTCTCCCGCAGTGTTGATTGTATCCTTAGCTTGTTCCCTTTTGAAAAACCCTGGTATGCGCTGCGTGCACCTAAACTTCGGGTCGAATTTGTAGGTGACCCCATGGCCGATCGCTATCGCAGCGTATTCAAGGCTACAGAGGAAGGTTTGAGCGGTAAACCGCAGGTCCTGCTGCTTCCAGGGAGTCGTAAACAGGAATTAAAACGCCATATTCCCATTATGGAAGAGGCCGTTAACAGGGTTCATCAAGCTCATCCATGCCGATTTGTGATGGTGCTTTCAAGTCGAGATCAGCTGAAGATGGCGGAGTCCTTGCTCTCCGAAAAGCATTTCATTGAACTCAGGATCGGTGGATTATCCGAAGCACTCGCTCAAACGACACTGACCTTGGCGTGCTCAGGTACTGTGACGCGCGAATGTGGATATCACGGCGTCCCAACGATTGTCTTTTACCGATTGTCCTGGCTCACCTATTGGATCGCGCGAGCGATTATCAAGGTGAAATACATAGCGATGCCCAATTTGCTCTTGAATCGTCTGGTGTATCCTGAATTGGTTCAATCCGACGCCAGACCAGAATCGATTGCTGAAAAAGCAATCCAATTTCTAGATCATCCGTCGTTAAGACAGGATACCAGACGCGCATTGAGTTATTTGATGGAGACCATGGGCAAGCCAGGCGCCTTTGAGCGTGCTGCCAAGAAGGTGCTTAATTACCTCCCTTGATGATAAAGATGCGCTCAGGTTTCGGGGAGATGATCCAAATACAAAATATTTTCTTTTGCAATTCATTGGGATTGCATCATCATGACCGAAATTTCCCCGCAGAAAACTCAAGGGTTGTATGTTAACCCGAATCGTGTTGAACGCGTTTTGCAATTAAAAATACAGATATGAGTGAGCATCAAGATCGATTTGAAATGGAGAAGGCCTTAATTGACTCTGTTGAGGGCAAAGGAGCCGTTGATAAAGCCAAGGTATTTGTGCGCTTATCCGGGCCAGGATGGTTGCAGAGTGCCATTACACTGGGAGGAGGCTCGCTCGCCAGTGGGCTTTTTCTTGGTGTGATCGGTGGATACCAAATGCTTTGGGTTCAATGGTTAGCCATGTTTTTTGGTGTGACAATGCTTTGCGCGATCAGCTATGTCACATTGTCTACTGAATCTTCGCCCTTTACCAACATACGTCGTCACATAAACCCCGTCCTTGCCTGGGGTTGGCTTGCTGCTTCGTTGCTGGCCAATGTTGTCTGGGTTCTTCCCCAGTATGCACTGGCCTATGGGGCGATTACCAATAACTTGTTTGCAGCTACATTTGCTGAATCAAAGGGGGAAACTTCCACTCAGGTGATGATCACGCTCCTCTTAATGGTAATTGTTATTCCAGTCACCCTCAGTTACGGAGGAAAAGGCAAAGGTATCAAAATTTATGAAATGATACTCAAAGTGATGGTCGCACTGATTGTACTCTCATTCATGGGAGTCGCAATCGCCTTGTCAGGATCGCTGGAATGGGGGCAGATTTTCTCGGGATTCATACCAAACTTCTCGCTGATCAGTGAGCCCTCCGCCCAATACCGATCTTTCCTGGATGCCATCCCAACAGAGCTAGCACGTGTTTTCTGGGAAACTGAGATATTGACGTTGCAGCGAAATATCATGATCGCCGCTGCAGCAACTGCGGTAGGCATCAATATGACCTTTCTCCTTCCTTTTTCTCTTCTTGCCAAAAAATGGAACCGTAAATTTCGCAATCTCGCCATCTTCGATCTGGCAACGGGCATGGTCATTCCTTTCGTGATCGCAACCTCGTGTATCGTGATTGCTGCAGCATCACAGTTTCATGGTAAACCATTCACGGGACTGCTTGATACTTCTACGGGAGCCGTCGTGGTGAATGCTGAGAATCCGAAATACGGAGCTTACGACTCCATGCTTTCCAAACGAAACCTTACAGAAGGACTGGAAAGTGTTGCCGTCGTGGACTCTGAAAAACAGATTGCCGCCATGCTCATTCAGCGCGGTACGGGTGATCTGGCCGGTGCCCTGAAATCTCTGTTCAAGGGAAGCGACGTCGTATCCAATTATGTGTTTGGATTTGGTGTGCTTGCCATGGCCATTTCAACCATTTCCATTTTGATGCTCATTTCAGGGTTCTGTGTCTGTGAGGCCCTTGGTAAGGAACATGGAGGCTTGGCGCATAGACTTGGAACGCTGATACCGGTCACAGGTGTTCTTTGGCCACTTCTCTGGACAAACGAATCCAAGGCCTTTTTGGCCGTGCCTACTTCGGTATTTGGTTTTGTGCTCATTCCAATCGCCTACCTGACATTCCTATTGATGATGAATTCCAAAAAAGTGCTTGGCGACCATCTTCCAACAGGCGGTAAAAGATTGGTCTGGAATACATTGATGGGGCTTGCCTTCATCATCATGGCACCGGCTGCTGCGTGGAAGGCCTGGACGACAAATTTAAAATTCGGAGAGGTGGTCATTCCATTTGGAAAGTATGCACTGATTACATTTATTGTACTTGTGCTCGCAGGTTTCTTATTTAAGGAGAAGGAAAACCACTCTCA
>JBDQII010000463.1:0-3393 GCA_040264395.1 Verrucomicrobiota bacterium | reverse complement strand
CCATTCACGACGTCCGATCAGGATTAAGCCAACCCCAATCGCGGCACCAATCATTGAGCTTACCATCAGGGAGAAAACCGTGGATTGCCATCCTAGGAATGCGCCAATGGCCCCCATGAATTTAACATCTCCAAGCCCCATCGCTTCCCGGGGCAATGTGATCGAATGGCAGACGGCTTCCATATGTTTTACCGCTTCTGGATCGAATGATTCCTGATCCACTATCAATTGATTGGGAGAAAGTTGAACCTGAACTCCAGCGTAGCATCGATCAACAAGTTCTAATTGATCTGCATGAAATCGAATGCTATCGGATTTTCGGTAGAACAATTCTTCATAAGGTATTGATTCGTCCGGTAAGATTAAATCAGTTTCAGTAAATATAAGTCTGGCGGATTCAGGTAGTTCAATGTTCATTTTGCCGAACATCAGCTTTCCCAGACGAACGATTGCATATACGAGCAACAAACCAACGATTGCACCTGCTGCACTGCGTTCCATGGAAGTGGCTCGATCATTCGCAAGGTGAAGGCTGGGGACCGCCAGTGAAAATATCAGGCCCGTACCGATTCCACCCAAAGTGATTTGATCGGGGATGATGAAATGTTCGAAATCAATTAAGGTCGCGACGAGAAAGCCCGAAAGAATCGTTGCGTAGGCAATGGCTAATCCTGTCGAATCCGGACCGATCGACAGCCAGGTTGCCATAAAGATGAGCCCGGTCATCAATTCCAGGGCAAAGTATCGAAAGCTGATCGTGGCTTTGCACTGGGCGCATTTACCTCTCAATACAAGCCAGGTAATCAGAGGCATGTTCAGATACCATGGAATACGGTACTCGCAGTTTGGACAATGAGAGGGTGGATGCACAACGCTGAGGTCGCGCGGCATTCGGTAAACGCAGACATTGAGAAAACTCCCAACCATGCTGCCGAGTATGAACCAGCAGAAAGTCCAAAAATGGAAAGGCACGCTTTGCCAGTGGTCAGGATCGAAAAGAGATGTCATGTTGCAATGGTTGGAAATATGTCAATGCTTCGAAGGTTTTCCGTAAACATGTTCATGAAGTGCTTCTCTCATCGTGGATGTCGGGGCGATTTGGCCGGTCCAGATTTCAAGGGCTGCCGTGCCTTGGTATAGAAGCATACCTAACCCATTAGCAGTGCGGCATCCGGCTTGCTCTGCTTTACATAAAAATGGAGTTTGAGAGGGTTGATAGATCATGTCATAAGCATGGGACACATTGTTCAAGTCAATGGATTCGAGATTGAGGGGAAGGGGATCATCCGCTTTCAATCCAAGTGAAGTTGCATTGAGCATCAGATCCACGTTTGTTCCTTTCAGGGGATATTCCAATGAGGTTTCAACTTCAGGGAATTTATCCTGAATGTCCCGAGCTACGGCTTTCGCCTTTGACTGAGTGCGGTTGATCAAATGGAGTCTTTTGATGCCGGTTGATGCGAGTTTCAATGCGGCCACGCGCCCAGCACCGCCTGCGCCCAGCAGGATACAGGTGCGACCTTTGAGTGATAAGCCCAGATCTTCGTCAATCGATCTCAAGATGGCGTCCGCATCGGTGTTAAATCCGATGCTGCGTATCTGCTTGAAATGGGTTGGATCGTCCGCCTGCCCAACAGGTATCCACTGCTCATCCTCCATCTGACCTTCAAATCGAATGGTGTTGACCGCACCCCATTCCCTGGCTGCCGGATCAACGATGTCCACCCAATTCAGAGCGAGCAGTTTGTGGGGAACGGTTAAGTTAAGTCCCACATAGCGCATTGCCTTGGCTCCATTCAATGCTTCTTCAATTTGCTCCGGCAACACGTCGAATGCAAGATACCGCCAATTCAACCTCTGTTCAGCGATACCGGCATTTTGCATCGCTGGCGATGCTGAGTGGCGTATGGGATGCCCATATACCGCTGCGTATAACGTAGAAGCATTCAGCTTGTTATTTTGATTCGATGACACAGAGGTTTTTATACGGGTGTTGGTATCCACCGCACAACGTTGAATTTTCAGATTGATGTATGGGGTCAAGCTCGGCATGTTGTGATCACACCCCGCCTACCACCAATCTTTTCCTGATAACAGGTGAACTGGGTCGATTAAAAACGACTAAGTTCTAAAAAGACTATGCTGGCAAAAATTGATGCTGCTTCCTTGCAGGGAATTGAGGCGCTGAATGTTGAAGTGGAAGTGCACGTGGGTTACAGCGACACCTGTGTGGTTATCGTGGGACTCCCGGATGCGGCCGTGCGCGAATCACGTGATCGAGTTGGTTCGGCCATGGAGAATAGCGGGTTTAAATTTCCTAAGGGGCGAACGACCATCAACCTGGCTCCTGCGGATCTTAAAAAGGAAGGGCCGAGTTTTGACCTGCCTATTGCGATGGGCATGTTGGCGGCCAGTGAACAGATGGAAACGAGTTTGCTGCCACATTACATGATTGTGGGAGAATTGGCGTTGACCGGTGCAGTGCGCCCTGTCAAGGGGATACTGCCCATCGCACTTCGCGCTCAAAAAGAAGGCAAGCGGGGTATCCTCGTGCCTCAGGTTAATGCGCATGAGGCGGCGGTTGTGCGGGGAATTGATGTGATTCCTGTGCGAAATTTAAGAGAAGCAGCCAATTTTCTGGAAGAACAGGTCAACATCCCTCCATGCAAGGTCGATCTTACAAATCTCTTAGGTCATGTGACCGATATGGATCTCGACTTTTCAGATGTAAAGGGTCAGGAATCGGTGAAGCGAGCTTTGGAAATCGCAGCGGCAGGGGGGCATAATGTCCTGTTGATTGGTCCTCCGGGGACCGGGAAATCCATGTTGGCCAAGCGGCTCCCGGGGATCCTACCACCATTGACGCTTGATGAAGCTTTGGAGACGACCAAGATCCACAGCACCGTTGGTTTGATGGAATCGGGGCAGGCTCTGGTAACACATCGTCCTTTTCGTAAGCCTCATCATACAGCAAGTGACGCAGGGTTGCTTGGGGGAAACGTCCATCCTTCACCGGGTGAAATTTCATTGGCTCACAACGGGATTTTGTTTCTGGATGAACTACCTGAATTTCGTCGAAGTGTATTGGAGACCTTACGACAGCCATTGGAGGAGGGGAAGGTCACCATTTCTCGAGCGGCAGGCACCATGACCTTTCCGGCATCTTTCATGTTGGTGGCAGCAATGAACCCCACTCCTGACGGTAAAATGCCTGGTGACAGTCGCTGTAGTCCGCGAGAAATTCAAAATTATTTAGGACGCATTTCCGGGCCATTGTTGGATCGCATCGATTTGCATATTGAAGTGCCAACGGTTCCTTTCGATAAAATTTCTGGAATGGAGGCAGGCGAATCATCGGAACAGATCAGGCAACGAGTGATTGCTGCAAGGAAT
>JBDQII010000462.1:0-3400 GCA_040264395.1 Verrucomicrobiota bacterium | reverse complement strand
GGTATGGCCGGACAGCTGACGAGCGTCCCTTGGTAGCCGTGGAAAATCCGGTTTCTATTGCAGACCTTCACGCCACGATTTATACCGCGATGGGAATAAGTCCCATGACGGCGTATGATATTGAGAAGCGGCCTTTCTTCATCACAAAAGATGGTCTGGGTAAACCTGTGGCCGATATCTTTGCATGATCATTTCTTCCATGCTCCGGCCTAGAATGAATTGGGTTTCCAAATCAATCAAAAGAGGGGAAACCAACCTTGCTGTTGTTTGCAAATACTCATGGTGCAACATTTAATTCAGGTCTCAGTATCGGGATTGCCCTCATAAATACCGCAAAGTGTCATTGAGTTATATTTCACCATCAACAATCCAGCGTGCATCGCTGATGATCGAACCTAAATCTGTTTTTGAAAATATTCAGAGGACTTCGGGGAACGTGGGCAGACCCTGTGTAGAAGCAGCGCTTTCATTTTGCAAACACATTCGCCCGTCTCAGGGGAGCTCAATGTCATCAGAGCTTCATGGTTTTCCATTGTCGAACCGCAATGTTTGTGATTTCGTCGAAATAGAAATCAAGACAGGATCAAATAAACCATGGTTATGTGGGAAATAGAAAGGCATGTGAAATTTATTTCCTGCTCGTTTTGAACTGGGGCTGCACATTCAGTTGCGGGCAATCATTAACTCAGGAACAAGATATCAGCCAAGCTGACCCTAAATTTTCCCTGCTGCTCTCATTTCTTCAGTCAGCTGTCTTTGATAGGCATCGCGGACCTGAATATCTTCTTGAGCCCGTTCGCTGTAATAGATGAATCCCAGGGCTTTTCGTGTTCTGCAGCTGGAATGGTTGCCGTCGGCGCGATGAATCGTCAGGGCATCGTGTACCAAGAGATCACCTGCTGTTGCAGGGAAGGCGACTTCGTTTTCAAGATCCGTGAGGCTAGGGTAATCTGAAATTCCCTGACTAAACCCTAGCGTCTGCGTGCGCTTGTGTGTTCTCATGCCTAGCTTGTGTGATCCTTTGACATACCGAACACATCCATTTTCCTCATCCACCTTTTCTAGGGCAAGCCACATCGTTACTGCTTCACAAGGCGTCAGCATGAAATAAAAGCCGTCCTGATGAGGCGGTGTGGCTTGCCCTGTGCCCGGAGGTTTGTTGAAAAACTGCATATTCTTTGGCACAACCGGTCCTTGAAGCAACACTGTGGCCAACTCGCGAAAGGGTCCCTTGTGAAAAAAATGATGAAACCAGGAATCGTGTGCATCCATGTGCTGGATCTGTTTGAGAGAAGAAGGGACTTGCCTGTCCTCATAAAATACCTGTTGATCTTCCAGTCTCGGAACGATCTCATGGACGAAACGCTCCAGATTTTTGACGAGTTCCGCCAGTACATTCTCTGGAAGAAATTTTGGAAACGCAATAAACCCATCCCTGTTAAAGGACTCCAGTAATGTAGGCATCTTTTCCTTTTGAATCATCGATGGCTCCTTATGTTCCAGATGAGATATTTAATTTGAAAAATCGAGATTTGAAAAAACGTTACCAATCTTTGTCTCCGATCTGGCAGGTATTGGCAATCTTGTAATTCGTTTCATTGAACGAGTCAGAAGAACGACCCAACCTCTTGACTTTTTTCTAACTAACACATTTGATATTGTCATAGCATGACCGATCATCTGGCAGTCGGTCTCAGGCGAGGCTTGTCGGTCGGTGCTCTGGGCTGTTTGGTGAGATCTGATTCCCGCACGTGTTCAATCCTTAACTATATCGTGTAGGGAATTTTATTTGCAGAATTGTCATGGATAAAAAAAACTTTTCCGACCATTCAATCTGTTTGAAGCATGCCGCTTCCCGTCTTGAGACCAGACTGCCATTATCAGGATTTACCCTGATCGAGCTGCTGGTCGTCATTGCCATCATTGCCATACTCGCTGGAATGCTTTTACCTGCGCTCAGCAAAGCCAAGGGCATGGCGAAGATTACAAAGTGCCTGAATAATATCAGACAGGTCGGATTCGCGAGTACCATGTATGTGGATGATTTCGAAGGCGTATTCCCTCCCAAGCGGGCCAAGAACGGGTTTGTCACGCAGAACAGTTGGGTGGGGCAGGCTGGATTGCTTGATGGATACGATAAAGTGACCGCCGCAGATCGTTACCTCAATGTCTACCTAGGCGCCGGCACGAGTACCAACGCTGCTGTAGAAGTGGCACATTGCCCGAGTGACAAGCAGAGTGTCGCCGATACGGGCCATTCCCAGTATGAGGATTACGGGGCTTCCTACATGGCTAATCTTTATGCCCCCGAAGGAGAAGGTAACCCTGTTATTCACAGCCTGAACATCGATGACAAAACAAGCATTCGTCAATCCGCACTATTGAACCCAAGTCGTTTCGTCATTTTTTCATCATGGGGAGCCTATCGCGTTGGCTGGTGGAGTGAAGACGACATGAAGAATCCCAAATTACCCAGATTGACCTGGCATCAGAAATCTTATAAATGGTCTACCTTATTCGGTGATGGTCATGTTTCCTTGACCCAATTCGATCCAGAGGACGGCCCGATATCCAATGAATACTCATTTGATCGCCGTCAATAATTCCTGTCTCATTCTACAAGAAAATCAGGAGAGAGATCTTGCAGCTTCAATCCGTAAGCTTGTCAAATCAGGAGCGAGACCAGGATCTTGAGTGCGGTGTTATCTGTAAAACCCCAATCTTTTCACCGTAAATTTTTCGAATCGTCTGAAGGATGTTGTGTGTCTGTATCAGTGATACTGACGGTGATGTGAGACTATAGAGGCGATAGCAGGCGAGGATTGTCTATTAATGCCTGAAGCAGTATGTTACTGAAAATTACACATGGGCCTGCAAGCCCTAATGAGTCCAGGCAATGTCCTGGATTCTCATGATTGCCATGAAAAAGAAAGTATCAGTCTCAACTCATAATGGATTTCTAGGATTCGTAGAACGAACCGGTAATCGACTTCCGGATCCGGTGTTCATATTTGCCTTTCTGATTGGTATTTTGCTGGTGATCTCCCTGCTATGCGAATGGGGGGGCGTTTCTGCTGCCCATCCGACCCAACTGACGGAAGATGGCTCTACGCCTTTGGTCCTGACTGCAAAGAGCCTGTTCTCGGCGGAGAATATCCAAAAGATCTGGGTGGAAATGCCCAAGACATTCACGCATTTTCATCCTCTCGGCTACGTCTTGGTAGTGATGCTGGGTGCCGGGGTCGCGGAACGATCCGGGCTTTTCGCGAGCGGAATCAAAACCGCGATGCGTCATGCGCCCAAGGGGCTCCTCACCCCAACCGTTGCTCTCGTTGCCATGCTTTCAAACCATGCTGCTGACGCCGGCTACGTTGTGGTGATTCCACTGGCCGCCATTATT
>JBDQII010000461.1:0-3438 GCA_040264395.1 Verrucomicrobiota bacterium | reverse complement strand
TGAACCAGCTGGTTCAATCTGGAATGTCTGCTTATGGCTACGAAACCAAGACTCAAGTTGCTGCTGCAACGGTTTACGGTATGACAACTCAATTAGGTGTATCTTTACCACACAGTCGAACTCAGGAAAGCGAAGCCGACTATGTCGGTCTTTTGAGGATGGCGCAGGCAGGGTATTCTCCTGAGGCTTCTGTTGCATTCTGGGAACGGTTCAAAGCTCATAACGCAAAACAAGGAAGCGGTGGCGCCCCCTGGTTTATGAGGACTCATCCAATGGATGATAAGCGCATCGCAGACCTGAATAAGTGGATCCCGGAGGCCAGGTCCAGATTCAGGCCTCAACCTTGATCAATTAAGATATTGAAATCCTGATCCGGTTTCTCTGGCTATCCGATTTACTTGAAATACCTCGACTGTTTTGGTTGAACTTCATGTGTCATCTCACTTAGATACAGATTTTTTAAAGATTTTATGAACGCGGGAATTAGTGCCATTAATGATGAAGTCAAGGAGGCAAGCGGCTTCCTTCAGCCTCTGCTAACTGAAATTAATAAAGTTGTCGTAGGTCAAAAGTACCTTATTGAGAGACTTGTTGTTGGCATGCTGGCTGACGGCCATGTTTTACTGGAAGGGGTGCCGGGTTTGGCCAAAACTACTTCTGTCAAAGCCCTTGCAAATGGGTTGAGTGTTGACTTTTCCCGTATTCAATTCACGCCTGACATGCTGCCCGCCGACGTTATTGGAACTCAGATTTATAATCCTCAGTCAGGAGATTTCACCACACGAAGGGGGCCGATTTTCGCTAATATCGTCCTGGCAGATGAAATCAATCGAGCGCCAGCAAAGGTGCAGAGCGCATTGCTCGAAGCCATGCAGGAAGGGCAAGTTACCATCGGAAGCGAATCTTACCAACTATCAGAACCTTTTCTGGTGCTGGCTACCCAGAACCCTATCGAGCAGGAAGGCACTTACCCGCTGCCAGAGGCTCAAGTTGATCGATTCATGCTTAAGCTGCGTATTGATTATCCCACGCGTGATGAGGAACGGCAAATTTTGGATTTGATGGCTCGCACTGGAAGTTCACCTGTAGCTCAACCAGTGGTTCAAGGTGAGCAGATCCTGAAAGCACGCAGGGTGATCAACGAAATTTATATCGACGATAAAGTCAAAGATTACATTGTTGATTTGGTTTGCTGTACTCGCCAACCGGATACATACAACATTGACCTCGGTGATTTCATTCAACTTGGGGCCTCTCCAAGGGCCACGATTTCATTAACTTTGGCGGCCAAAGCGTATGCTTTTCTCCGTGGCAGGGGTTATGTCACACCGCAGGATGTCAAAAGCATAGGGATGGACGTCTTGAGGCACCGGGTGGCTGTGACCTTTGAGGCCGAAGCAGAAGAACGTACGAGTGAATCCATCATTCAGACAATTTTTGATGAATTACCCGTCCCTTGATATCAATTATTCTCTCCGTCCACCGCACGAACTGTAATCATCGGGAACGGCTGACCTCCGACAATCCATGATACCCAAGGAAATCCTCAAGAAGATTCGGCAAATCGAATTACGGACCAAACGTCTGGTAAGCGAGACGATGGCCGGACATTATCATAGTGTCTTCAAAGGTCAGGGGATGCATTTTGATGAAGTGAGGGAATACCAGCCAGGCGACGATGTCCGAACTATCGACTGGAATGTAACGGCAAGGATGAATCATCCGTTCATCAAAAAATTCGTCGAAGAACGCGAGTTGACTTTAATGCTGGTAGTGGATCTGAGTGGGTCGGGTTTATTTGGTTCAGGTGACCAATCAAAGCGTGAACTTGCAGCGGAAATCGCATCCGTGCTTGCTTTCTCCGCCATCAGGAATAATGACAAGGTTGGACTGATTCTATTCACGGATGAGGTTGAGAAATATATCCCTCCTCGGAAGGGGCGATTTCATGTGTTACGCGTCATCAGGGAGATTATGTTTCATCAGCCTTCTCGGCGCGGTACTGATATTAATTGTGCCCTGAAATTTCTTAGTCGAGTCACCACTCATAAGGCAATCGCGGTAGTGATTTCAGATTTCATTGGTCAAACCGCTCCAACACGGAGGGAAATTTCAGCTCACCTTCTGCGTGAAGTCGTTTTGTCTGACGTCTTGAAATACGCTTCTGTGACTTCTCTCAGGCAAGCCAATCGTCGACATGATGTGGTTGCAGTGCAAGTCATGGATCGATTTGAAATGCACTTGCCTGCGATTGGTAGAGTGCTGCTCAAAGACGCCGAGACAGGAGAGGTGATGGAGGTTGATACAGGAGATCCACGTAAGCGTGCTGCTTTTGCCAGTAAACAGAAAAAAGCGCAGCACGAGCTGGGAAGATTGTTTCGTTCTGTTGGCATTGATTCCATTCAGCTCACTACTGATGAAAATTATGAAATTGCGCTTGCTCGGTTTTTTGAGACCAGGGAAAAGAGGAGGCTGCGCGGATGACAACCAACGGACCAGCACTTCTGATCGAGGAACCACTCGCGCCTTCTACCAACGGCGTGCCCTCCGAGCTGAATGATATCCGGCCTGCAATCGAAATTATATCTCTATGGGAATATGCGGGATGGGCCCTGTTCCTGATAGCGGTTCTCGTTCTTGCTTACTTTCTGACTCGATATTTTCTCAGGAATCGAAAAAAGCGGATGAGTGAGCAAGCCTCGCGTCCCATGACTCCGTCTCACATTCTGGCGAGAAAACGACTGGATGCAGCACTCGAACATCTGCACGATACACGTCTGTTTTGCGTGTTGGTTTCAGATGCCATCCGCAAATATCTGGAAGATCGTTTTCAGTTGCGGGCACCTGAGCGAACGACGGAAGAATTTCTGGAAGAGTTACAATCTTCAGCTTCGCTCAATGCCTCCCAGAAAGAAACGCTCCACTCCTTCCTGAATCAATGTGATTTAGCCAAATTTGCTAGGGCGGATATGCTTGGTAAAGAGCTTAAATCACTCCACGATAATGGATTGCAATTCGTGAGTGAAACGGAACCGGAAGTCGTCTCTGCGCCAGGAGCCAAGCTGAACCAGGAGGTTCATTCCACGGCTCCCGAATCGCAGAAAGAGAGGAGTCATGATTCATGAACTTCAATTTTGCTCATCCTTATTTTCTTCTTCTTCTGTTATTGCTTCCCTTTCTTGCGTGGTTGCGTTCCCGGCAGATCAAGGAGGCTGCATTTCTTTATTCTTCTGTGACTTTGTTACGAGGAGTGGCCAATCTTAAGCGATCCAGTGCGCGTGCGTTCCTGATTCGACTAAGGTGGTTGATTTTAGTGCTCTGTATTTTGGCGATGGCTCGCCCGCGCCTGAGTGAAGGCAAGACTTCAGTCAAGGCAAGTGGCATTGATATCGTGGTGGCTCTGGACTTGAGTATGAGTATGGCAGCAATGGACTTTGA
>JBDQII010000460.1:0-3447 GCA_040264395.1 Verrucomicrobiota bacterium | reverse complement strand
CGGCAGGATTGAGACGACAAATCTCTGTACCACCACGGGCAAGATCTGGTTTGAAATCTCGATTAAAGTGATCGATGTCAGGTCGGTTCGATTGATATTCCCATGGCACTTTGGAGTCGGGCAACCGACGCGGGAAAAGAATCCGACCAGCTCGAGTCCATTCCGCCATATTGGAACCACCTCCCCGTGTCTCAGGATTCCCGTAAGTGGCCCCAAACCACATGGACTGATCTTGTGTCAACATACGCAAATCGCTGCCGTCAGGACGAGCCATGCAAACATCACTCCAATCGTGTCCGGGATCTGCTTTGAATCGGCAGGCCTGGAAGAGCAGCCATGAGCCATCAGGCGACCACCTGGGGCCGAAGTAAAGGAAATCAGGATGAGCCGCAACATTTACTTTGTCAGCCCCGTTCAGGTCACTCGTCCATATTTGATAACCCTGTGGACTCGCCAGGTGGTAGGCCACCCGCTGACCGTCAGGGCGCAGGCTGAGACCGTAGGGCAACCCTTCACCGAGCTGGGTGAACGCGCGCGCATCCGACCCGTCCAGGTTCATACTGAAAATCTGCCCCCCTTCATCTCGGACCACCTGCACGAGCAATCTTTCGTCTGAAAGCAGCAACGCAGGAGTGTAAAAGACTGCCAGCCGGTCGCGGGTGCAGATTTCCGTCAACTGATCATTCTCAAAATCATAAAGCCAAAGGTGCGTCGGAGTGTGGTGATAATATTTGTCAAACGGTCGCCCAGGTCCATCACGTCGCTCCTCCATGCTGAGAAAAATCACGTGACGTCCGTCCGAAAGCAGCGGTCCAGGCTGCCACGTCACTTGATTTGCCACTTGAAAATCAAAGTATCGCAAACCCGAACCATCCGCATGGATCATGGCGGTACGACCGTGTGAGGTGAATAACAACTTCTCCGGCGAGGCAGACGCATGCCGAGCTCGATCCAATCGACGGCACCCCTCCCCAGCGGCGACAGAAGCAACAGCCGCTCCGCATTGAAACAAAAAGTCCCGCCGACTGATATTGCTTGATGTTGTGACATTCATAGAGATCATCGAATATGAAAATTTGACTCTTAAGGCCCGCATGCACCAGGTCTCGGAATGCGGCACTTGATTCAGTCAAATCCTGCAGGATCCGGTTCACTTCCTCGCTATCATGCAAGTTGAGTTCACGACCTGTGGCGTTGGTGAGAAACCTAGTCTTTTGGCACATAAAGTGCCAGTGGATTGAGGTATTTCTACAATAGCCTCAGAGAATAGCCTAACGCATCCAGAGGGCCCTTTTGTGAAAACTTTATGCGAGCCAGAACCGGTTTCCACGGTAAGCTTGCCCGTCAATCATTGGTGCCCACTCCGCTGGCCAAAACAAGTCGAGAAGAATCATTTCAGATAAGGCTCTCGAGCAAGATTTTTGGTTTAACTATGGATTCGTGTTTTATGGAAAGCTTTATAATGAACGTATCGAAAGATTCGACAGGTTTCTTGATCAAAGATTGGGAATGACCCCGAAGAATTCAATATTCTTAAACCTGTGGTGGGGAAGTTTTAAAAAGAGTATTACACCCGTAGGGAATCGAACCTCAACATCCGCCCGTACCGTTCCTGCGGATTGTTCACGTCGCTTGAATTTGCTGCCCAAGAAACAGATCCAAAAACCTGCGGTGTTAACCTCCAAGGCATCGGCTCCAAACGGCCGACGCCCTCCTTGCGCGCAAGCCTTGACACCCTCTAAAACCTAAGCCTGAATCACATCATCAGCCCGCTCAGAGAAAGAGACTTCGCAATCAGATCCTTCTCTATACCGAGGTTCCAATTAGGGGTGAGCAATGAAGATTCGATCTGCCGCGTTGGGGTCTCCGCGAGGGTCTTGCACGATTTCTGGATCCATTTCCACCCATAAAGGCACCCCAGGGCCTGCCACCCAGAGCTCGTGGTGGTTATCAGGATCACCAAGGTCGGTGATCGCAAATGGGACTACCGGAGTTACTTTTCCATCATCCTGTGCCATACCGATTCGTTGAAACTGACGCTCTGTTTCCCCCGTGGTATCACCATTGATGGGGGAAATGCCTCCCTGCCAGGTGGTTTGCACCATCCAGATAGGAGCGCCTGCAGGTGCTCCGGCTGGCACGCTCTGTCCCCACTTTTCTTTAGGAATGACTTCGGCATAGGCATAACGAACAAAATCGAAAAGACTGACGACTTCGATCTCTGCTCCTATCAGGTTTTGTGGTCCACCAGGTTGGTCCTCTGCAGTGAAAAGGTCACCCACGATCAATACTTTGCGGGGCGGGTCGATCGGGTCCACTTGCTCGTTGCCGAGATTGCCGATTAATAAAACCGTCTTGCTCTCATTACCATCCACAGCAGGGGCTAACGTTGCGCATTCTGGCATCAACTTGGCTCCACTAGCCGTTATGACACGAAATTTATCCGGTGTGACATCGTCATGATTCAGACTGTGCGTAAAGGTAATAGGCATTCCATCCATACCCGGAGCTTGGAAACAAAGAAACATGGATGCTATAGGCAAGGCGTCATCCAGACCAAAAAACGCATCTAAAGCTTGAGGGGCGCTGCTGTGATTAGCGACAACAACAAGTTTGCGGGTGACAAGTGTCCCGTCTTCGCTCACCAGAGTCATTGTAGCGACCCCCGGACTGAGTGCGTTGACCTGTCCTGTCATTGCATTGACCGAAGCAATGTCTGTACGGTCGATTGCCCAACGCATCCCTAATCCAGCTACTGGCTGACCTCTTGAGGTCGCCTGAGACAAGAGCGTGGTCTCATCGCCGACCTTGATTGGAAAAGGAAACGCATCAATAGAGATTTCAAACTCATCAATAGACCACTGCGCCTGAAAAAACAGAGGGCTCGAGGTCACTGGAACCTCAAACAGGATCAGGTTCTCGCTGGCTATTCCCGAAGTAAATTCACTCCATAAACTAAAATCCTCGGTTTGCAGCAGTTCGTAGTTGGAAGGTGTGGGAAGTGTCAGCGATAGCTTAATCGTCTGGGAGGACAAGTTCTCCAATGATAAACGGTGCGGAAAGCTTTCTGCGACTAGGAGACCCGACAAGAATGCCAGAAATACTAGAGAGCTATAAATAATCTTCCTCAAATCTTTTTGTTTCATTTTATGTATTTTCAAAAATTCCTTAGCTGAATAAATCGCGAATAATTCCTGACATCACTGAAGGATTTATTGAATAGAAGCAGCGTTTCTGGGTATCGAGTTTGCGATAAGTTAAGGCATTGAGACATCTAACCCATATGGGGTTTTTTGCGGTCATCTTCGGCGAAAAGTGGCAATTTGCGTTAATTATCAAGAAATGGTAGAGCCCGTTCTTATTTTTGAGATGGCCCGGCCACGATGTCTTTTTGAGTCCATTCGGAGTTTTTTTCTAATGAACGATTCATTCTCCAAGTTTTAAAGG
>JBDQII010000459.1:0-3457 GCA_040264395.1 Verrucomicrobiota bacterium | reverse complement strand
GGAACCCCAGAACTCTCCAGACTCTCACACCACGCCTCAATTACCGAGTGCCAATTAAAGGCCAGGAGAAACCTACACACACCCGACTGTTCACCGATTTTCGAACAGATAATTTAAGCATCCTTTTTTCAAGCGCCGGGAGCCAATGCATGGGTCCCGGCGTTTTTTGACACCTATCAGACTGAACATGAAATGACTCGAGAAAACAGTTGCTTTCTTTCGGGTTGCTTCAAGAAATCTTACGAGTGGAAACCCATTGCTCATAACAATCCAGTTCTTGATTCAAAGCTGTCTCTAATGGATAGGTGTTGGATGAGGGAATGGGCGATTGAGGGTCTAAAAGCAATTGAATCGATTCAGCCCATGACGCTGCATTCCCGTTCATGGCGAGACGCCCTTGCGGATACATTTCCCCCAGGATTTCCCCTACTCCACCATGATCCAAACCGGCACATCGCACCCCCATACTAAGAGCCTCCAACATGGTGCGACCGAAAGATTCCGGCTTTCGGGACAAGGATAAAACAAGATCTGAGGCAGCATATACCTCCCTCATGTCGGATCGATGCCCGCACCAAATAATTGCATCCTTTAGCCCTTTACGATCTATTTCCGACTGAATCTCGTCAACGTATGCTTTTTGCCTAGTATCCCATCCACCGACAATTACCCCAACCACGTTTGGTATTTTTGATCGTAAAATTTTCATCAAATCAACAAATTCCAAATGCCCTTTTCGTCTGCTAATCCTACCTGGGAGCAATAGTATTTTAGCATTTTTGAGCTCTGGAAAGTCTTTGTACCATCGGGATGTCCATGCAAGATCTGGCTTGTAGTCAAGTGGGAATGCCCCATCATCGACACCTCGATAAATAAGTTCCATTTGCTTTTTATCGACTCTTGGATAATGCGTTGATACGTATGCTTGCGTGGTTTTTGAAACGACAATCACTCGCTCCCCCCGAGTCATGATACGGCTGTAAGCGTTGACAGAATTCAAACCGTGCACGGTAGTGACGAAAACAGGGCGTGAAGCCACTGGCATCATCCGCCATGCTAGGTATGCAACCCAAGCGGGCATTCTCGAACGAGCATGAAGAATATCGATTCGACGTTCGCGACAGAACTCCATGAGCCTTGGAAGCCAGCGCAAGGTCCATGGATGTTTGCCTCCTATACTCCAATCCAGATGCTGTCCACCATCGTTTATCAACTCATCAACCAATCTCCCCTTGCGAGAAATCACCCAGGAATTCCAGCCTCGCTTGACGGCTGATTTTGAAATTTCAAGGGTCCCCCGCTCAACGCCTCCGGAATTCAGCTCGGGAAGAACCTGAGCGATTGAAAGAGATCTATATGACAGCTTCTTTTGCATGCTGATTTTGCTCATTAAAGGTGAGGCTACACCTGAAGTTTCGTAAACCATTGAGCTGTGATCCAGCCGGCCACTCTTTCTGCTTCAGCTAAAGATACGGAGGGAGGAGGCAACGGTTGCTTGGAATTCCAATCGGAAAATGTGGTGACCATTTTTGTTTGAATAAGCTCATCCAATCCATTACGCAGCTTTCCAGTGGTTGTCCATGGAACGTTCAAAACGCCTGTCGAAGCACCTGATGTAATCGATTCGTAGAGCATGGAGACACTGTCACTGGTTGCCCATACTTGTTTGGAGCAAGCCAACTTCTCAGCAACCCAGCCTGATTGAGTTTCTGACACAGGTGTGACAGTCAGATTGGCAGCATGACATTTATCAGCGAGGTGCTTCAAGAATGACACTGGAGTACGCCTTGAAGTTGTTAGAATCCATTGCATCGAGGGGGATGATTTCAATATTCTGTCAATCTGCTCAACAACCAGCTCATCAGACCAATTCACATGCCGACACGGTCCGCCAATCAGAATCAAACCTTGATTTATTGCCTGTTGACCAGACTTACAAATGGTATTCAAGACACCTCGAACCGGGACAACATTGGGACGCATTTTCACTCGATCATGCTCGGGGATCACACACAGATCAAACCAGCTCAAGGGCAAGCTTGGCCTCATGAGTACGACGGACTTACCGCCGCACTGCCTTTGAGCCCTCAGAACCATGAGATGAGTGCGATGGCCTGCCCCGATAATCAATTGAGGTTTGGCCAAACCTTGAACCTCCACATTCCAGTTCCTTCGCCATTTCCACCGTTCAAGAAAGGTTGAAGGGATTTCCCATTTATGAATGTCGCACTTTATTTGCTTTTGCAGAGCCTGAACCAGACCAAGCGATTGGTTTTGATGCCCAGGTTTACCGTCAGTAAAACGCCAAATATGAAGGAGCGTTGTATCCTTTTTCATATTTGGTCTCTAACTTGTTATTGCACTCCTGTTTATGATTTCGAGAGTGTTTGGAGTTTTTCCCATGCCTGCCCTGATTCCAAAATATGAGTCGCAAGCTCCCATCCGTCTACCATTGAATTGGCACGACCTGCAACAAAGAGAGCCGCAGCGGAATTCAACAACACCGCATCAAGCTTGGGGCCTTTCAGTTCCCCTTTCAGAAGCTTGCGAATGATGTCGGCATTTTCAGTCGCATCTCCTCCTGCCAAATCTTGAATGGAAGCCTTTTCAATGGGGAATGATTCGGGCGATGTCGTGGATTCATGAAAACCTCGGTCCTGGTAAAATTCAGCGACATGGTTTAAGCCCACTGTCGAAAACTCATCCAGAAATCCCCCTCCGCCCACCTCCCCGGAAACAACCATTCCCCGAGCAATGCCGATCGACTGAAGCACTTTGCCGAGTTTCCCGCATATTTCAGGCTTTGGAACCCCAATCAATTGAGCACTAGGCCTTAGAGGATTCAATAAAGGGCCAAGAAAGTTGAAAATGGTCCTTTGCCCATCTGCAGCACAAAGCTTTCGAGCTGGGACAATATGCTTAAAAGCAGGATGATAATGGGGCGCGAATAAAAACACAAAACCATGCTCCTTCAGTGAATCGACTGCTTCATCTGGAGGTAAATCAACAGGAATCCCAAGGGCCCCGAGCACGTCTGCACTGCCGGACTTCGAAGTGACTGCGCGATTTCCATGTTTGGCGACATAGACTCCGGCAGCTGATGCCACAAGCGCAACGGTGGTTGAAATATTAAAGGTATTCTGATGGTCACCACCCGTGCCACAAACATCCAAAATGGGAGATTCTCGCACGGCTGGATCCAATTGAGGTGAAACAGCTTTATCTCGCAGCAAAGAAGCAAATCCGGCAATTTCTTCGACCGTTTCTCCCTTGCGAGCAAGAGATGCCAGAAAGGAAGCCTTCACTTCAACTGACACCTCATCAGAAACCAATGCGTCAATCGCAAGTTTTATCTCACGTGGATCCAGGTCATTTCCCTGTTCTAATGACTTTACGAGGTCGTTCAACATAAGGAAACTATAATGATTGAAGGTCAGGATCAAAGAAGGAAATCGTG
>JBDQII010000458.1:0-3464 GCA_040264395.1 Verrucomicrobiota bacterium | reverse complement strand
TCCTTCGATAATGGATCGAGCCATGCTGGGGCCTTCATAAACCATACCGCTGTAGACCTGAATCAAACTTGCAAGTTTGATTCAGGTCTACAGCGGTATGGTTTATGAAGGCCCCAGCATGGCTCGATCCATTATCGAAGGAATTCGTGATCAAATGGAACTACACGGATTTAATTCCATTCAAGATATTGTTGGCAAAGAACTTGAATTCATTGAAGAAACTTAATTCACCTTTTCCATGACTGAGCCTGGTTCTTGCACATGTGCATGTAACTATCTAGACATAAGAAGGTAAGCTTTGCAAAATCTGATATATCATGAACAACCATAACTGCATTCAAGTTTACAGCGGGCAATCATAAATGGAACCGATTTTTATGGCACCAAGGGAAAACTTTGACGTCTCCTGGCGATGAATGGTTTCTTTCTACCTCTGCAGATCCACGTAATGAAAAAGGCAGTGGTGAGATGATCAGGGGGCCCATTTCGGGTCTTTCCTGCGAGTGGTTTGCTCAACGCGATGCCCCAACCGGCTTTGAGTATGACATTGAGCGCTGCTTTTTCAACCCGGTCCCAGATGGGTGGACAAAGATTGTTCTCAGGCATCCAGCTCGGAAGCCTATATCAAGAACACATAAAAAACTCACTGATAATAATTGGTTAACAATCCCACCTTCAGTTATTTACAATTTTAATTTACCAGTTTAATAAAATCCTTTCCCGATGGCTCCTGAAACGCCTGCAGGTCAAATTCTGGTAAAACGGCAAGGAAGTGGTCAAACAAATCGGATTGAATATCTTCGTAGGGAACCCAGCGCTTTTCCTTGGAAAAAATGTAGATTTGTATGGGAAGGCCATGTGGTGTGGGTTCCAGTTGTCGCACAAGCAGGGTCAGGTCTTGATTAACCTGGGGGTGATTTCGCAGATAGGCCTCGATGTAGGCTCGGAAGGTGCCGATATTCGTCATTCTACGCCCATTGGCAAGGCTTGAGTTGTCAACTCTCCGTTCTTTGTTATATTTTGACAGCTCCTGCTTTGTTTGATCGATATATTCTTTTATAAATTGAATTTTTGAAAAGCGCTCTAGCATTTCTTCATCGCAAAAGCGTATTGTGCTGATATCCAAATAAAGAGACCGTTTGATGCGTCGACCATCGGATTCAGTCATTCCACGCCAATTCTTGAAGGCATCACTGATCAAGGCGTAAGTCGGAATAGTGGTGATCGTGTTATCCCAGTTTTGAACTTTGACTGTTGTCAGCGTGATTTCTAATACGTCACCGTCTGCGCCATATTTAGGCATTTCCAACCAGTCACCGATAGCGAGCATTCGATTGGTTGTTAACTGAATACCAGCGGTTAAGCCAAGAATAGCATCTTTGAAAACGAGCATTAATACCGCAGTCAAAGCCCCGAGACTCCCAAACAATACGGCAGGATTTTTGTCCATGATGGTCGCCACTATGTAAAGCCCACCTATGAAAAAAACGATTAGTTTAAAGACTTGCAGGAAGCTCTTAATGGGTACCTGTTTAGACCACTTGAATCCTCGGTAGATATCCTGAAGTGCTCCCAATAGGGAATCCGCCACCATTAAAGCAATGACAGTGATGTATATTTTGATTCCTGACTCGATGATCTTGCCTCCATCAGACTGCGCGCCCCAGATCACGGGAAGGAACCTGGATAATACAATAATAGGAGCAAGGTGCGAGAGCTTGTGGAATACTTTGCGCTGAGCCAGTTTGTCATCCCACTTGATTTTGGACTTTCGAATGAACAAATGAAGGACACGAACAATGAGGTTCTTGGCCAGATAATTAACAAAAACAGAAATGCAGATTACCCCCAAGGTAGCTACCCATTTGACGAGAGCAGGCGCCCATTCCTCAGATACACCACCTTCCATGAATAAATCAATCAACCATTGCATACCTCTGATAATAGCAATTAGGAAATATATGAAAACATATTACCTTAATTTAAAAGAGGCAGAAGCATGATTCAGAGTCAAAAAACGCCCTAACTGACGCTGCACCACAAGATCAATTCGGAGCATTTCACCCGATTTCAGGGCATGCAGCTGTTTTGCAAGTGTGACGAGATCGTTGGCGCCGCGCTGGTTTACTTTGAAGATGATGAAACCTGTTCTGATGCCGGCCTTTTCTGCCGGACTTCCCTCTTCAACGTCAGCGACAATAATTCCCTCGCTTGATTCCAGATTCAAATGACGAGCCAACTGAGGTGTGATCTCCTGTAAGGTCAAGCCCGTTCGCTCAGCAATCAACTGGGCATTGAAAAAGTCCGATTCAGGTTGAAGCTGCACTTGAAGACGAATCAGATCACCGTTTCGCTCCACATCCAGCTCCACGGGAGCCTCACCTTCTGATTCTGTAAGTCGCTCGTAAAAGTCAATGATGTGATCCGCCTGAGCCCCGTTCAAACGAAGGATCATGTCTCCCTGGAGAAGACCAGCTGATGCAGCAGGGCTGGACTCAGCGACTTGCCTGATTACGAGCGGAACCTTGCCGCCTTCAACTTTGGCCCCAAACCACAAACCATGAAGCACTTCTGGGGTCATGAGCGCAGTGATGGCATCGTTGATCCGCTTGATCGGTATTGCAAAGCCAATTCCTTGTCCCTCTTTGAAAACCGCCACATTCAGGCCAATCATCTCACCAACAAGATTGATCAAAGGACCTCCACTGTTTCCTGGATTGATTGCAGCGTCGGTCTGCAGCCAGTCCTCAATATCGAGAGGCTTATCCTCCATGGGTGGGCGACGATTTTTGGAACTGAGTATCCCGCGACTGACTGAGCTTCCGAGCCCAAAAGGGTTTCCCAGAGCAAGAACAGTCTCGCCCAGCATTAGATCGTCTTCCGAAGCAAAATCAATGGACTGAAACGAGGGTAGAGGCTTTTCATCCTGAATTCTGAGTAGGGCGAGGTCAGTGGAGCGCATGCCTGCAACAGGATCGGCATCATAGCGGGTTCCGTCATGTAGAATGACTTCAACCCTGCTGGCTCTGTTGATGACATGTGCATTCGTTAAAATATAGCCAGACTTGTGGATAATAACGCCAGACCCCAGGCTGTAAGTTGATTCAGCAGGCCGCCCACGATAGTAAGGACCGAAATATTCCCAAAGCAGATCGTAGTAAAAATCTCTTCGCTCAAGAAGGATCTCAGTGCGGATATTAACCACACTCGGCATGACTTTCTCGACTGCCTTGACCGTAGCGTCTCTTCGAATTTCCTCATCTGTCAGGCCCGGGTACATCTCTGACCCGGTCAAAAAGAGAAGCATCATGATGATACAGCGATGAGTTCTCGAAGCGAAAAAAACGACTGATCTTCTGCAGGAATGATATGGATCCGAAAAATCTAAATCACTGGTTTTTACAATACTCATTTTGCGACTGATCTACTGAATTTACGACGTCTTAATAGGGTTATTATTAATG
>JBDQII010000457.1:0-3473 GCA_040264395.1 Verrucomicrobiota bacterium | reverse complement strand
TGGTGGGACAGTCACGGACAGAATTTTGAAACGCACCAGGAAATGGTTCCAGAGCTTGATCACGTCTTGTCAACATTGCTGGATGATTTACGCCAGCGAGGCATGCTCGATCACACGCTCGTCGTCGTGATGGGAGAATTTGGACGCACCCCTGAAATCAATGCAAGCCTTGGGCGCGACCATTTTTCAAGAGCATGGAGTGCCTTGATGTCAGGCTGCGGTGTCAAAGACGGAGCCGTTTTTGGGGCAACCGACAAACACGGCAAGGAAGTCATTGAGGGTGAGGTAGGTGCAGGCGAACTGTTTGCGACGATGCTGAACGCAGTGGGAATTCAACATGATAAGAACTACTACGTTGGCCCACGGCCGATCCCACTGGTTAATTATGGCATTGAACCGATTCGCCAGATTTTGATTTGACACACTCGATGAAATGAAAATAAGTTAACCTTCTTCACAGGCAAGGCCATCATGGAATTCAAACTTGTTAAGGAGAAAAAGCGAGAAGATATCCTTTTCTGTCTTCAGCAATTCGAAGATACCTGGCTCGCTGGCAGCTCAGATCACTCGATTCACCCCATCCCGTTTTCCGATGAATCCCCGTTCCCCTCTCCACTCCAGGGCCACCAGAGCTATGTGACCGGCCTGAAGTCAGCGGCGGGACGACTGTGGTCAGTAGGCTATGACCGATTACTGAATGAATGGGACCTTGAAAAAGGCCGCTTGATTTCAAGTCACCTGGCTCATCGAAAATGGATCAGGAACATCACAGCCTCACCCGATGAAACGCAATTGGCAACGGTGGGAGACGATATGGTGGCCAGGGTCTGGAATGCACGAACAGGTCAATTGATCCACGAACTTCAAGGTCATGCACACCAAACCCCTCAAGGATTTTCAACCATGTTATACACATGTGCCTTTTCTCCGGATGGCAAGACCCTGGCCACCGCAGATCGTATCGGTGAAATTCTTTTGTGGGACACGCATTCCGGCACCCTCAAGCGCAGACTCCATGCCCCGATCATGTATACCTTCGATGAAGTCCAGCGATTAAGATCCATTGGAGGTATTCGCTCACTTTGCTTTTCGCCTGATCAAAATGAACTCGCAGTGGGGGGAATGGGACACGTAGGCAACGTGGACGGATTGGGTGGCAAGGCACGCATCGAGTGGTTCAATCCTTCTACCGGTCAACAAACGGGCTTGTTTGAGAGTGACAGTCACCAAGGCCTCATAGAAGACATGCATTACCATCAAGGCGGATCACACCTCATTGCCGGGGGAGGAAACAACAAGGGTTTCCTGATATACCTGAGCACATCGACAAAGAAAGCGATTCATGAAACCGAAGCGCCCATGCATGTGCACCAATTTCAACTCAATGCCGGACAAAACCGTATGTTCGCCGTTGGTCACCAGAAAATCGCTGAATGGTCCATCGAGTCAAACCAAACAACTTAAAGTAACTATCATGATCTCCAATCCCAACATATCACGTCGATCTTTTTTGCGAAAAGGGATCCTCACCGTAACAGCGACATCGACACTCCCTCACTGGTATCAGGAGGAATTATTGGCAGCGCCGCAAACATCTTCAACAGCAAGCGCGAATGGCAAGCCCAATGTTGCCTTGATCGGTTGTGGTGGCATGGGAAGGTATGACGCCCGCCTGGCCTCGAAGTTTGGTAACATCGTCGCATTATGTGATCTCGATCAGCAGCGGCTCTCTGAAACCAGAACAAAGGATTTCCCTAAAGCAACATTATATGATGATTTCAGAAAAGTCGTTGAACTTGATTCGATCGATGCGGTCATTTGCGGGACAGTGGATCATTGGCACACGATGGTGTCGATTGCAGCCATGCGAGCAGGCAAGGATGTTTATTGTGAAAAGCCACTGACCTTGACAATAGATGAAGGCAAGCGCCTGGTAAGCACATCAAAAGCAACCAGCAAAATCCTCCAGACAGGGAGTCAGCAACGAAGTGACGCCAGATTCCGCTTAGCATGTGAATTGGTAAGAAACGGTAGAATCGGCAAAGTAAAAAAAGTGAAGGTTTTTCTGCCAGCCGGAAGAAACGAAGGACCTTTTGCTTCAAGCGATGTGCCAAAAAGTCTGGACTGGGAATTCTGGAAGGGACAGACCCCTGATGTGCCATACGTGAAGGAACGTACGCATGGGTCATTTCGATATTGGTATGATTATTCAGGAGGTACCATGACCGATTGGGGCGCACACCATCATGATATCGTTCTCTGGGGACTCGGATTAGACCGCAGTGGCCCGGTATCCATTGAAGGAAAGCCAAAAGTGAACATGATAGAGGGTGGTTTCTCCGCAGCAAGTGAATACAAAATCCATTACAACTATGCCAACGGAGTCCAACATACCACCGAAAGCACTGCGGACGACAACCCTTCCGGAGGGCGCGTCCGTGAACAGGGTAAACGCCACGGAATCATGTTTGAAGGTACGGAGGGATGGATTTGGGTAACACGAGGGGAAATCAAGGCGAGCGATCAGGACTTATTGGATACTCCCCTCCCCTCAAATGCGAAAAGGCTTTACCACAGCGACAACCACATGGGTAATTTCTTTGAATGTATATCAAACCGCAAACAACCCATCTGCAATGTGGAAATCGGCCACCGCTCTGCTTCTGTCTGCCATCTTGGAGTGATCGCGATGAGACTTGGAAGAAAACTGAACTGGAATCCCGAAACGGAAAGATTCATCAGCAATGTAGAAGCAAATCACTGGCTCGCGAGAACAATGCGACGCGGATGGGGGTATGAATTCATTGCATGATGATTACAGATACTTATTTTCATAGCGGCTCAGCCAATCCGGAAAGAGATACGTTGTATCATCTCTTTGCCAAAGCAGGTCTGGAGGCGTTCGAGGATTTCCTCACGCCGATACCTTACAATTTCGCTTAGCCAGACACTGTTGTCCACGTTGACGAATAGAGTACCTTTACGGATTCCAACCGGTTGGGCATGAGCTGTCAACGTGGGGTCGATGAGGTGGGTCCATGCTTTCAGTATTTGTGATTCAGAGGTTCGCTGATCCAAACGCAATGTTTTCAGTGCCTTGTTCACCAGCTCAGAGGTCTGGTTCGGTTTGAACTGTGCAAGCTTTTCCTGATCATCGCAACTTGCCCGCCGCCATTCACGAAGCACCTGATCACAACCAGCTGTTCGCTTTGGGATTCGCTTTCTTTGCCTTGCGTTCTGCTTGGACACATTCGATGATTCAGCCTTGCTCATTCGCGTGAAGAATACATCAAGTTCCACAGCATGCGAACCTTGAAAATAAAATGAAAAAAATCCCTATCCAGGCTGATCGTATCCACAGGCGAAAACCCATGCCTGTCACGTCCACTGCATTCAAGTCGCACAAGT
The DNA here is from genome assembly GCA_040264395.1 of Verrucomicrobiota bacterium. Taxonomy (GTDB): domain Bacteria; phylum Verrucomicrobiota; class Verrucomicrobiia; order Limisphaerales; family AAA164-E04; genus AAA164-E04. Next base: position 65 of record JBDQII010000457.1, on the reverse strand, counting down.
TATAGCTCATGATGGATTGGATTGAATTGCTGCACCGATTGTGGCCATGGGAGGCAAGCCTGATC
>JBDQII010000456.1:0-3506 GCA_040264395.1 Verrucomicrobiota bacterium | reverse complement strand
CCCATACGTTTCATGATCTCGCATGACCAAGCGCAATCCAAATCATTCTTCAGAGTACGCATTCCGTAATAATCCCGCATTAACCGTAACCCAAATCATTCTTTCAGTTGAGCAAGTTTCATCTGCATGTATCACATCTGTTATCCGATGTCTCCAACCTGGTATGGAGCTGCGGTGATGTGGAATCGTTCGATGAGTGGTATTGCCGGAGGGGAAGATGATATTCGGAAATCGATGGAGAAAGCTGCTGCAACTGACTGTGTGATATCGATGCCAGGGCAGCTGTTTTTCGGTGTGCAAATGCCAGTATGCGATTGGGTTTTTACCAGAGCAAAACTTGCTTCAAATCAGAACGCAAGCAAGGAAGGGGATCGCTGCGGGATGCACTTATTTATGGATTTTTGGAAATCCGGGCACCCAGTCCCTTTTTCATTGGAGGCGTCCCAGGGCATCCCGGGAAAATCAAGGCGCTTGCCGGCGCCGATATGCTATTGACTGGCTCACTGGCCCACTGGCTTGCTTCCTCGCCCCTCCTGAGGTTTATCCGGACCTGCAGGCCAACGCCAACATGATTCAACTCACCTTCATGGCATCACCGGCAAAAATTGTAAGGCGTCGACGATGACGTATTTGCCTTCGGTATCCTCGGTGCTGATAGTGACGGATCCTTCCCGGCCCTGGTTGAAGTGAAATATGCCGATCGACCTGAAAAGCCCGCGAATGGGGGCAGGCTCGCCTTCGTTGATCCTGACCACCGTCTTGCCCTTGGCATGCCGTACCGTTATGGGGACGCTGTTGGCGCGGCGGATGTTGGAGTTGTGTGAAACCCTCACTTCATACATGCCGGTGCGGGGAATGTCAGGCGTGAATGTGGCGCTCTTCTTGCCCTTTTTTTCCTTCATGTCATGTAGGTAGCTTTCCCCGACAAAGGGTGGCGTGTGTACGCTGTGTTTCCATTCACCGATGAGCTTGGCATCGGTGTTGTCCAGCACGATGCCGGACAGTGTGGTTTTGTCCGGCACAATCAACTGGATGTTCTCCGGCTTGTCGACCTGGTCAGGTCGGGGCAGGCGTGGGTCATCGGCGTGCAGGCCAAGGGCCAACGCGCAGAAAAGCACTTTCAATTTCATGGATGGTTGTATTCAACGGGTTCGTTGCTTTGAGTGAAAGGAATGGTCATGAATGTCCCCCCTGGCTTTTGAGTTTGGTTGTAAATAATTACCTCGGATATATTCCCTGTCAATGACGGCGCATGCCAGTTCTTATATACCTGTCATGGCAAGCTCCTGATGGACACCATCGAGGCAGACGGGCATGCCTTTACCGTGTTCATGCATCTGCTCACTCCATGGGTGACAGAGACGTGAATCCCACAGGGTATGGCGCCAGGGTTCTCCTTGCACCATGGAATCACACTTCCCTGAGGTTTTGGATGCGAAGTCCAGGCACGCAACTAGCCAATGGCTCCCTTATGCAACATGTCCTTTACGGTCAGTGGGGTTACCTTATGAAATGAAGTGGAACTGCGGGCAGGCCCTTTCAGGTGTTATCTAGTCCACCGGTGGCATGATCCACAGCTCAGGCCGCCCGATGTTGCAGTGAACCGACCTTGAAAGAAGACCACCGGCAAGGGTGCTGAGGAAAAGCATGTAGCGAGTGGCATTCCAAGCGGCCCAACCTGCGTTTTCATAGGGAGTCATTCTATTTTCCATGGACGGTAGAGGGTGAAAAATACGTTCAATCCAGGGGGCTCGCCGTTCCTCTCCGTCTGTCAATATGGTGATGGCTTTCGTCCACTCTTTTGTTTGAGAGCATGCATTGTCTGGAGTCGAGTCAATCCCGTCCAAGGCAAGGGAACCGCGTCGCGACAAAGTGGGTAGCAGGAGTAAGCCTCCGAAGTGGAAAAACACGCCGTAGAGCAGCATGCGCATCGTGGCCGGTACATCACCACCGGGAAACCCGGCAAGGAACGCTGCAAGAATGAAACTTGAGGAGATCCACATGATGGCCCAAAGGAGTCCATTCATACGAAGACCCGAACGGATGGCTCGACGGCGCCGGTCCTTCAGCCATGCCATTCCATTCGTCTTCAATTCTCCTTGCCATGAGTGGTTTAAAATCACCCGCTCCAGACCAGGCCACCCCGAGATGCCGCCTGAGAAAGCAGTGTCCATTCCTTCATAAATCAGCACTCCATCGTCCTGTTCAAGCGTTCTGTTCTTCAGGCATCCCAGCCAGCGCGCGAGCAGATGCTGCGACTGCACTCCGATCATGATGAGCACAAGAAGGGCTCCCAGCGCTCCAGTCAGGCCCAGATGCTGTCCGGCAACATGAAGGGTGTTGATGGCTGCTGAGAAAATTAAACTGTGTTTGAATACGGCCATGCAATAGCTCGGCAAGGTAAAGTGAGAGGGTAAACCGTAGCGTCTGGGGAGCCAGTGCCCGCCCAGCCAGTCAAAAGGGAGTTGAATAATGCAAAAGCCCAGCACCACCATCGACAGTGCCGCGAACTCGGGGAGACCAACCTGTGCCAGCCAAATACCCAAAGACTCCACGACACCTACAGTAAGTAGTAGCGTTGCGAACACAACCCAACTTCCCACGGTCACCATCCCGAGGTAGAGACGACCCTGCAAATAAGCATTTCTCCGGACTTCTGAAATGCGGCTTGGCAATGGCGCGGTCGACGGATTTGCATCGTTACTCATCAGTAAATGCCTTCCACAAATTTACTGCATGTCAACTGTTGCTGAGCGCAGGCAAAGGATGTAAATCGTTGGAAGCCGGGCTGGTACTTTATAAAATGTCGTGCTCGATATCTCTGCCTTCCAATGACCGAATGCAGGATGATCCCAGATTTGGTGTCCGAGATTCTGTGCTTTATCGCACTCATGGCGGTCAGTGAAAACCATGAACAGACATTCGCTTTTCCTGTGGCATCCCTTCCATGATTGAAGCCGAAGGGAAAAGAGTAGTGGTTCCTTTCGAGGTAAGTGATGATCAGACTTCTGCAGGTAACCTGTTCATCTATCTCTCGGCAAAACCTCTGGATTATTTCTTGAAAGGGGACGTGCTTGTCGTCGGTAATGGCGCTCAGCGGGAACTGATGATCAATAACAAGAGCACCGCCGAAGGGACAGGGAAGGTTAGCGTGGTGGTTACCGACGCCGACGAACAAACAGCCACCCATGCATTTCAGGCGAATTTTGGAGGTGATCCAAGGAGCGAGAAGTCCCTATACCATCAAAACGGTAGACCAAGGCTTCCATATTCTCAGGACAGCACCTTGATGGACCGATGAGAGGGAATCGCAAAAAAAATCATGCAACAAGGGCTGGTTAAGCGAACAGGTGCGATCCCTGATGGAATCGCACCTGCCGGTTTTACTGATGATTGAGGAACTGATGGTAACTCAAAAATTACTACCCATGAGGAATCACTTATTTCCAAATCAAGGCGGCATCGATACTCACCTTGGATGCCTCCTGCTTGTTGAGGCCTATTTG
>JBDQII010000455.1:0-3509 GCA_040264395.1 Verrucomicrobiota bacterium | reverse complement strand
GCATTAAGCCGTTCCGAAAAAATCGATGGCCGTTCGAGTGCTCTGGCAAGCATATTGCGGTAGGTAATCCTTGTCCCTGTGACACCGGTGATGACGCCTGTCACGAAGAGCACGACAAAGGCGATAATGAGTTTTCGTTTTGTATTCATGGTGTGATGACAGCATTGAATTCAGAATTCCAAGCGGTGACCAACTCTTCCGTGCCTGCCCTCAGGCTGGGAAGACCACTGGTATACATGATCACCTCCGAAGTTAGAAAGGCCGCAACGACAAAGGTCGCAGCCCAAGCCAGTTTCGGGAGGAGGAAATCAATCGTGATCACATTGTTAGCCGAAGCTGGCGCGGTCAGCGACATGACTTGATCGGTAAAGTTCTCCGGAGGCGCGACAGCGGGCGCTTCACGAGCGGTGCGGAAGAGTTTCTCAAGTTTAGGTTCGTTGTCTTTCATGGGGATTCTTGAAGACGAATCAGGTTATCGGTAAGTTTTTTTTTGGCGCGATGGAGGGCGACGCGAATGGTTCCTGCCGCTTTGCCGGTGAGTTGACCGATCTCTGGCGACGTGCGCCCTTCGATCTCAGCCATGGTTAAAATGACTTGTTCATCCGGGGTGAGGTCCACCATGCAGCGATTCAATATTTCCCGCGCTTCCATGGCCTCGAGCGGGGCGGAGTTATCCTCCTGTTGAAGCCATTCAAGAGCGCCTTCACCGAGTTGGGAAAACGGCACCTGGTCGCGAAAGCGTTTCTCGGCACGCACATGATTGAGCGCCACGTTCGTCGCCATGCGGGATAACCAGTTTTCAAAAGGTGCTTTCAAAGGGTCGAATTTCTCCAGTTGCCGCCAAGCTTTGACAAAGACGTCCTGCGCCATGTTCTCCACACGACCGCGGTCACGCTCGTAGCGTGAAAGGATGGCAAAGACGCGTTCTTGGTATCGCTCGACCAACTCGCGGAATCGCTCAGGGCGACCCGACAGGATCGAACGTACGCAGGCGGCGTCTTCCTCAGCTATAGCGGACACATTTATACTCTCTATACAAGGGAGGCTTCTGAAGTGTTACAATGAATCTTTGCTGGCTATCGCCGATCTTTATGTTTGAAATCCCTTTAACGTTAGGAACCGTTTGAGAGTCAATCAAGCGGTTCTCAGTCTGTCCTTTTGATGCAAAGGCATCGTCGTGGAGCACGAGCACTCCGGCTGCAGGTTTTTCGGGGAGGAGAATGCAGGGATCGAATCTGCAACTTTCGAGTGGATGCACCCCAGAGTCACGGCGTCAAATAGAACATTTCTCAGCGACTTCGTTCATGGAATACCCAGCACGGCTGAGGGTAATCTTCTGCTTGTGCGTGCTTGCCTCCTTGTTTCCTCAAGGAGGCAAACCGCTTAATGCTTCCGAGGAAAGTCAGGCTTTCCTGCGGGAGTTGCTTCATTAATTTTGAAATAACGATACCTCATGCTCACTTCCTTTTGAAATGATGATCTGCAAATTTCATAAATTGTTCCCAATCATAAGGATCGATGGAGTGTCCGCCTTCTCTGATATGGAAGCCGACATCGGAAGTCAGGATGGGCTCTCTGATTTCTGGTAAATCGGGTGATGTCAGGCCTTTTTTGCCGAGAAATTCATAAACCTCACTTGCATGGTAAGCAGATAAATATTCCCCGCGCGGATCGGCCCATGTGTCTTCGGTTGAGCTGTGGACATAAACCGGTCTTGGAGCGATGCAGGCAAGGAGCATGTGTTGGTCAATGGGGAGATCATCTTCCTGCTCCACAAATTTCCAGGCATTGCGGCACAGCCAGTATGGAAATCGCGTCACCATTTTCTTCAGGGTTTCACCGGATTTCCGTCTCCAGAGTGCGGCGCCTGCACAACCTGATTGAGCTGAAATGGCCAGAGCGAATCGATCATCCTGTGCTGCGGTCCAAAGAGTCGCCTTTCCCATTTTTGAATGCCCCATGATGGCAATGCGGGTATGATCAATATCGGCATCTGTCTCCAGATAGTCCATACCCCGACTGGCTCCATAAGCGCATGCTGACAATACTCCCCACTCGTGAGCCTTTGGAAAACTTTGCCCCTCGGGATAAAAAAGTTTGTGGATGCCCTTTAGGAATTCAACTTCATTGTGCCTCAGTAGATCCTGCTGATAAACGGCACAGAACCCATACCCTCTGTCGAAGAATGCTCCAAGTGGCCAACCGTTTTTCAAGAATCCGGGGCGCGTTTCTGACGCGTCAAAGTCATTTGATTGGGTATTATTGAAACTGTGTTTCAAAAATGCCGGAACAGGTTTGTCGGCATTGTTGGGAACAAAAACGAGAAAATGCATCGAAACCCGGCCCTTTTCGTTTTCCAATATGATTTTGACATCTTTTCGAGTGGCTTTTCCGTCCATGAAATCGGGGTCTTCTTTGACCACTTCAAATCGCACATCGACAGGTTGAGCCGGTTTTGGAATACGTCCGTAAATCAGGTTGCTGTAAAGCGAAAGGATCTCGGGTCTGCGAATGGAAAACCACTCCTCAGGCGTTTTGATCGGCTTGCCCCCTGAAGAAACAAGCAGGGGGGGGAGGTCGTATTCCGGAAGTCTGTTTTCCTCATAATTGACATCCTGGTCATACTCTTTGGCCTCGCGGGCACTGAGTAGTATCGGGACAAGGAGAGTGATCAATAATAAATATACAACGCGGTTCATGGTTTGATGTTTTCCTGTATTACCTTACGCAGGGCAAGTTGAAAGTGAACGCATCGCTGCGGTAATCCTTGAGTGATGGACTCAATACCCGTAATAAATTGTGGGAATTTCGCTTTTTAGGTCAGGACTTTTCCCTTGAAAGCGTTCATTGATAGTGGCAGAAAGCACAAACAAGAATCAACCCGGTAAATTTTCTTTTGTTCTGAACATTTTTTATCGATCCCAGTTCACTCGAGGGAATGGGCAAACCCACTCTCATGCCGTTGTTCATTGATGAAGTTAGATGAATCGCAAATCCTGAAGGTGTTAATGGAGTGGCGGAATCGCATATCCGCTGCGACATGGTTGGTTGTGAAGGATGCTCATGCGGTAGAGGACATCTTTCAAAACGTAGCCATCAAAGCCATCACCCGGAATGTTGAATTCAAAGCTGAGCCTGCCTTGGTCTCTTGGGCATTCATTACTGCAAGAAGAGAGGGAATTGACTGGATCAGGCGGCAGCAAAGGGTCTCCACGGGGTTGAGCGAGGACCTGATGAAAGTTCTGGAAATGGAATGGGTGGCTCACTTCGACAAGACATCTTCCGGTGCGCGTGTGGAGGCACTCTCCAGCTGCCTTGATGGAATACCTGACAAATCAAGAAGTCTATTGAAGCTAAGATACTTTGACGGATATAATTGCATCGAAATTGCTGAAAAGATAGGCATTGAATTGAATACCGTCTATAAACGGTTATCGCGCTTGCATCAGAGATTACGAGTCTGCATCGAGCAAAAAACCCGAACGGACTCAGGCCATCTCTGATATATT
>JBDQII010000454.1:0-3547 GCA_040264395.1 Verrucomicrobiota bacterium | reverse complement strand
TTCTTTAGCAGAAAAAGTCGAATCCTATGTGGGTGTGGAGGTTGATCACAGAGCCATTTTATCCGCTCGAAAGAATGCTGAGACAATGAAAAAAAATAATGGCTCTTTCGTACAGGCTCCTACAGAAGATGTCATTGATGACTTGGTTGCAAAATTTAAACCTGAAATGACCACCATCATACTTGATCCACCAAGAAAAGGATGTCACGCGTCGATTCTTGAGGTTTTACTACGCACAAAACCCAAACAGATCATTTATGTATCGTGCCACCCTGCCACCTTATCAAGAGATGTAAAATCATTGTGCAGCAGTGGATTATTCAGAGTGAACAAAGTGGCTCCATTGGACATGTTCCCCCAAACCCAGCATGTGGAATGCGTCACTGATATTCGACTCGTGACTGAGGATTAAAAACTTTCTTATTTTTAAGATTGCAAACTATCTGCTCTTGCGTTAACTACTTGCAAGCTCCTGATCATCCTGCAGGCTGGCTTGTATTGCGGTTCGATTGATTTGATTTACCATTGAAATCAGAAACACGAACACATTTCCATCGGCGTCTTACGTTTTTTTTTTAAAACCTCACTGAAGCGCGCCAATTCATAGATAAATAAAGTTCAATCAAAGATGAACAAAAAGAGTCCCAATAAAGGTGCTAGAGGCGCCAAGAAAGTAGAACTTGAAAATGGTGAAGGTTATCTTGAGATTGCTGACAAAGGTTTCGGATTCCTCCGTTCCAAAGAGCAGCATTTCTCGCCAAAACCTATAGATATTTTCGTCACACCGGATACCATCAAGCGCAACCACCTTCGTGAAGGCTCTTTCATCAAGGCAATCACTCAGCCGCCTCATCGAGGAAACAATCCGCAACTGAAGGAGATTCTCGAAATCAACGGGATGAGCCCGAAGGATTATGGGAACACCATGCGGATCGAAAATCTGACGACGATTGATCCCATCGAGAAATTCAAATTGGAGACAACTCCAGATCAAATTGAAACCCGAATCATCGATTTGGTAACGCCTATAGGTAAAGGAACACGTGGTCTGATAGTAGCGCCTCCGCGCACCGGCAAGACAACTGTTTTGAAACAGATTGCAAATGCCATCACAGCCAACCACCCTGAGGTAGAGGTTATTGTTCTTCTGATCGATGAGCGCCCAGAGGAGGTTACAGATTTTCAGCGTTCTGTGAATGCAGAGGTAATTGCCTCCTCCAACGATCAGGAACTCGAAACCCACGTCCGACTCTCACGTTTCGTGATCGAAAGATGCCGACGCAGGGTCGAGTCAGGCAAGGACGTTTTTGTGCTACTGGATTCCATTACGCGAGTAGCTAGATCCTACAACAGTGTGCATGGTGGAAGCGGGCGCACGATGACGGGAGGAGTTGATGCGCGTGCTCTGGAAATCCCAAGAAAGATGTTTGCCTCTGCTCGTAAAATTGAAGAAGGGGGATCTCTGACGATTCTGGCAACGGCTCTGATTGATACTGGCTCAAGGATGGATGAACTGATCTTCCAGGAATTCAAGGGCACAGGCAACATGGAGCTGATACTGGACAGAAAACTGTCTGACAGACGGCTCTACCCAGCTTTGGACATCCCAAAAAGCGGAACCCGCAAGGAAGAGAAATTGTATGGGCAGAAGTGGATTCAAGCTATTCACAAACTACGCCGGGAAATGATTGATACCAATCCAATTGAAGCCTTGGAGACTTTGAGTTCAGCGTTGAAGAAATACAAAACCAACGAGGAGTTTCTGAAGCGCCTTCTTTGATAACAGAGCTATTGCAGGGAAGAGGTCATAAACTGTTTACAGCGAGGTGCTCTTTGAAAATGGCATGAGATCTTACATTCCAGATCAACCTCCACTGGACTAAAACTTATGTCTCGCGCCAACCTTCATTCAAGGCCTCCGATGGAGCGGATGCTGCGCATTCATCAGGCAATTCAGTCTGGAAGTTTCCCAAATGCGACGAGTCTGGCCGAACAGCTGGAAGTCAGTAAAAAGTCGATACATCGTGATATTGATTTCATGCGAGATCGTCTGGATCTCCCGGTGGAATATGATGCAGCCAAGTATGGCTACTTCTATACAGAGGAGGTCAGCGGGTTCCCTACCTTCACGGTAACTGAAGGAGAAATGGTGGCATTGTTTGTAGCGGAAAAAGCACTTCAACAATACCGCGGCACAACGTTTGAAAAGCCGTTATTGAGCGCCTTTCAAAAAATAGAAGAAGCACTACCGGACACGATTTCGCTTAATCTATCTGCTTGGGATGATTCTATTTCATTTCGAACCAGCGCCATTCCCCAAATTGATCTCGATATTTTTGATCATCTGGCAAAGGCTGTATCGAAACACAAGCAGCTCAAGCTGAACTATCGCAAACCCGGACATAAAAAACCAGAGGCACGAAAGATTAATCCTTATCATCTTGCCAATATCAATGGCGAATGGTTCCTGTTTGCCTATTGTCACTTAAGGAATGACCTGAGAACGTTTGTTCCGTCCAGAATACAGGCGATTGAAGAAACAGGTGAGACATTTCACCGCCCAAAACAATTCTCCATTGAAAACAGGTTACAGGGTAGTTTTGGAGTTCATCACGGCAAGGAAAGTTTTAGAGTTGTAATAAGGTTTTCACATTTGGTGGCTGATTACATTCGTGAAAAAACATGGCATCCATCTCAGAAACTAAAATCACTGACTGACGACGGGGTAGAGCTGTCTCTAAGCTTGAGTAGCCTAGTTGAAATTCACCGTTGGATCCTTGGATGGGGCGAGCAGGCAACAGTCATAGAACCGCCTGTTCTCAAAGATCGCATTGTCAGGAGTGCCAAGGAAATCGCAGCCTCCTATTCCACTGAGTCAACATGAAGTCAATGGAAGACAGCTCCAAAAGAGCAGCCTGTCAGTAGCTGAGGTAACCTTGAACGCTTCTGCGATACGCATTCCCTGAACCCAAAAAATCCCCCGTCCGGGAGCTTCCGCAATAATTAATGCTCTGCGCTGCCTGACATCAATTTTTTCATTGGTAAACCAATCCTGTAGTTTGATACTTCCAGAGGCGCCTATGGGTTGGATACGGTCCCCTGCCCTCCAATGGCGCAGCAAGATTTTTTGTCCGATCCGGTCTGCGTCAAAAACCTCCTGTTCCGCTTTCAGTGATAAATTCGAAAACTTTGCCCCCTCCTCCTTCTGAATTGTCCATTCCAAACAGCATTGAGAAAAACTCGAGTATCCTGAAATACCATTCAGCAAGCATTCGACAGATGTGTTTTCAAATTCAACTTCTGAATTATCTTTGGCCTTCTCCAGCCAGGGAAACCGATCCAATACTTTCACCAAACAACCAGAGGGTAACATTTCTAATGATCCAGACAAAGCAAGCCTAAGCCTTTCAATCCATGTAAATTCAGGTTTCACCCCTAAACGAATAAGCGCACGGCGCATCAATTCACGCTGAAGTCCTTTATGAAGTTTTTTGAAATCAAGCGAGCTATCCACCTTTGCCTCCGATTGATCCGCTTCTTTGAGAAG
>JBDQII010000453.1:0-3557 GCA_040264395.1 Verrucomicrobiota bacterium | reverse complement strand
TGGACAAAGGTTTCGATTATTTTTATGGAATCCCGGCTTCATTGAATTATGGCTTACTCGCCTGGTTTGAGGGCCGTTATGCAGCAACCCCACCCCTGCTGTATACAAACAAAAAAATGAACCCCCGTCACATGGATTACCGTATCATGCCACCTTACGAAAAACTCCCCGGCAATTCGGTGGATCCGACACGACTTATCAAGACAAACTTTGAAATTGCAGAGGATTTCATTGACAATCAATGCCTCACTCGTTTTACGAACAAGGCAGTCGAATGGATTCGTGACAAAAAGCAGGATGCACTCAATGGAAAACCATTTTTCCTGTATCTATCTTTCACCTCTCCTCACTACCCTGTTTGCCCATTACCAAAGTTTCATGGCCGGGGTCTGGCTGGTGCATATGGAGAATTCGTTATTGAAACAGATCATCACGTTGGAAGAATCCTGAGTGCTCTGGAAAAGATGGGCTTGGACGGCAATACCCTCGTCCTGTTCACGAGCGACAACGGACCTGAAAATTCATGGAAAGGAAGAATCAACGAGTTCAATCACGACAGTCGGGGTGGATTAAAAGAAGGCAAACGATCGGTTTATGAGGGAGGCCACCGTGTTCCCTTTCTGGTTCGATGGCCGAATGGCATTCAAGCTCCGGGGCGAAGCTGGAACAAAGTGGTTGGACAGCTGGATTTATTGGCCACATTCGCCGAGCTCATAGGTGCCAAATTGCCCGGTTCGGCCGGTGAGGATAGTCAGAGCTTTGCATCTGTTTTATTTGATCGAAATGCTATTCATAAGCGTCAACCACTTATCAGCCATGGAAACGATGGAAGGTATGCGATCACGAAAAACGAATGGAAACTTATCATGCCCTCAAAGAACAAGCAGGCCGAACTCTACCACTTGCTTCATGACCGGTCGGAAAGTCAAAATATGGCATCCACTCACCGTCAGAAAGTTAACTCACTGACTCGCCATATCAACACCATCATCAAACAAGGCCGCACCACGCCCGGCCCCAGGCAGTCAAATGATACCGATTACTGGAAGGACCTTGCATGGATGACAAGGGAAGAATACAGAACCAAGTTTTAGTGCATTGTTTATTCAAAATATAGTTCGGTTCATCCCTCCCGGAATCTACCCGGGCTTCCTCCTGGTTCAGGGTCGAAAGTGCGGGCAGCAGCATGATGGCCAGCCGAATAAACCACCTTGTTCCAGTCTTCTTCATGGGGCTATTCCTCCTGGAGTTTGCAAATTTATTCAACACCCATGTCGAGATCTTGATTTTTGGTTGAGACAGGATTGGGTCGTGCCACCACTCCTCCTTTAAACCTGACAGCATATGAACTCCATTCGGTCCGTGGTGCCGGATAATCCGTACTGATGAACTGAGCACCGCTCAAGAGCGCCTTGGCAAGTTGTGAACGATCATCGATACGAGCCTGCACTGTATCTGCATCCGCGCGCGTTCGGACCATGAAGCCCTGACGGACCAGTGATTGGATCCGGTCAAATTGAACAACAGGATCATTGATTTTGAACCAAGCCGCCGCCGGGTGCCCCTCGTCCACACTGGTAAATAGCAATCGGCCTTCAAGGCTATGATTACCTTCCAGATAGAGGTCCCTTTTGGCATCGGTGTTATCCAGGGCAAACATCAACTGACCCCGAACCTCATCCAACAAGGGCCACCCTTTGGTCAGGATGGCCTCTCGCAGACTGGTATGATTTTTCCTGATGTCGTCGGGCGTGATCAAATCATTCGCCTCAAAAACTGACAGAATCTCCGCTTCAAGATTCATAAGCAAAGTGCGATCAAACAAAACCGGCTGAGTATACTCAGGTCCTATGGGCCTGTCTTTAAGTTCGACCATAACAAGAATAGGGACGTGCCTTGAGTGTTTTCGTGACCAGTCGCGCACTTCCTGCAGTGCTTTCACAAAAGTCAAAACCGTGGACTGATAGTCAATGTCAGGAACGTGAAGGACCTTGAATCCTGATTTTTTGAGAAGGCCATGCGGATCGTGGTCAGGGACCGAAGGCAGTCCGAGTTCCTCTGCAATCCTGGGCCCTAGCGGATGAGCAAAAAGTCCACCCTCTGGATCCGCAAAAACGTCCAGTTCGATTTTTCGAATGCCGTATTTGGAAAACTGTCTTGCAAGAGGTGCATGCCCATAATCCAAAGAACTTGCGGTGTTTTTACTTTGTTGCCGGAGCGCTTTCATGACGGATGGATGGATGTTCATTTTATAGGAATTATGCGTTCCTATGACCTGAATCTGGTTTAACCTCAATGGTTGCTCTGCATTCAAGCAAAAGACAGGGCAAAGACTAATGATGCAGGCCATGATGGCCCAATATTTGAGTTTCATACGCGTATTCATGCGAGGGTGTCATTTGTGATCCGAAATTTGACCACACAAAACAATAGAAATAACAACAACTAAACGCCTTACTTTTGGATTATCACCCGCTGCACTACTGGAATGTTGTTCACAATCCACGGACATTGCCTCGTGTATTCGTAGATCAAGACTAGCTTGAGAGTGGCTGTGTTCAAATTTTCTAAATAACAAAAATCCCATTCAGATTGGAAACCTTCCTCCGCAGGAAAGCTGTTCTCTGTAAATTGAAGATTTTATGTGGATTTCTTTTGTATGAGGCATTTTTAGCACATAAGAAGAAACCGTAAAATACCTGCGAACGAAGATAAATGTGTTGTGCATTTCTGTTAAACGCTGAAGAATTTTAGAGTATTTACCACCTCTAAACCTTTCGTGATGTATTGGTTACTGAAGCGAGAAAATTTTAAATAATGGTGCGGCTAAAAGGATTCGAACCTTCACGGGATACTATCCCACTACCACCTCAAGGTAGCGCGTCTGCCAATTCCGCCATAGCCGCTCGCAGGAGGATGATTGGTAAACGATTCAATCTCCCGGTGCAAGTGGTTTTTTAGGTTTTAATATCTTCTATTTCTCTCTCTTTTTGGATTTCACTTTCACGAGGCGTGACCTTTCGTCATATTAGCGACATGTCGCAAGTTATTGCCATTGTTGGACGACCTAATGTAGGTAAATCTGCTCTCTTCAACCGTATTGTACGCAAAAGGATCGCCATTGTTCATGACGAGCCAGGTGTCACACGTGACCGGGTGTTGGTAGAAGCTGAATGGCGTGGTCGCCCGTTTACTTTGGTAGATACCGGAGGGATTGGTCTTCGCCGTGGAGAAAAAAGTGCCGATGTGATTACCGGAGCAGCCATGGACCAGGTGGAACTCGCTTTGGAATCCGCGTCTGTCATTTTGTTTGTGGTCAATATTCAAGAGGGGCTACTTCCTCTTGATCATGAGGTCTCAAGCAAACTGCATGCTTCGGGCAAAACCATCATTTTGGTTGCAAACAAAAGGCGCCTGCAAATCATGATTCTCGTTGCATTGCGCCCGAAATCATTATTCCCCACATCCTAAGTGTGGGGTTCTTGTTATTACTTGGACACCTCCGGACCTTCCTCACCTCCACCTCACACCTCCACACCTCCACACTCACAGTCAGA
>JBDQII010000452.1:0-3557 GCA_040264395.1 Verrucomicrobiota bacterium | reverse complement strand
GACAATCGCAGGTGTCTTGAGTCGACGCGTTAAAAGCATCATCAGACTCGCTGCCATGAGTATCAATCCCAAATCCTCAATGAGATATATGTGATTCATTCCATTCTTTGTTAGCCAACCAGATTCAGGTTTGAGTGCTCGAACCGGAGACGAAGCTTGCCATGATGGGAGCTGGAATTCAATTGCTGTAAGCCGTTACTGATGATTGCGGAAATTTTCAAAATCTCCTTTGCTACAAAGTGTGATCGTTTTAAATTCTAAATGAGATGTAGGAGAGGGAAAACGTAAAAAAGATACCTCATTTTTTCACCCTTAGCTAACATCAAAGCATACGAAAGACGATATATGCAGCTCGATAAATTTACCATCAAAGCCCAGGAAGCAGTTCAACGTATGCAAACCCTGGCAAAGGATAAAGAACATCAGGAGATTGACTGCGAGCATTTATTGATGGCATTGCTCGATCAGAATGACAGCCTTGTCCAATCAGTCCTTCAAAAACTAGGCGTTCAAGTGCCTGCTCTGAAAGAGGCCATCCATGCAATTCTGCAGCAGCGTGCCAGAGTAACGGGGGGCAACGACCAATATCTCAGCCAGGCACTGCGCAAAGCCTTCACTAAAGCAGAATCTGAAACCAAGCGACTTAAGGACGAATACACCAGCACAGAGCATTTGTTACTCGGAATTGCTCAGGAGAGTAGTGCCGCCCTGGCGAAGGTCTTTCAACGTGAGGGTGTCAATAGGGACAAGCTTCTCAAGGCTTTGATGGAGCTGAGGGGAAATCAGCGTGTCACGGATCAAACCCCGGAAGATAAGTTCAAGGCTCTGGAAAAATACGGCAAGGATCTGACTGCGCTCGCAAGGTCTGGGAAAATTGATCCAGTGATTGGGCGAGATGAAGAAATTCGACGGGTCATGCAGGTGCTGAGCCGGCGAACCAAGAATAATCCAGTTCTCATCGGTGAACCAGGTGTTGGTAAAACCGCTATTGTCGAGGGGCTGGCGCGGCGCATTATCAGTGGAGATGTACCCGACTCACTGAAAAACAAGAAACTCGTGGCCATGGATATCGGGGCCATGATCGCGGGTGCTAAATATCGGGGTGAATTCGAGGATCGACTCAAAGCGTTTCTCAAGGAAATCACAGGTAGCGATGGCAAAATCATTCTTTTCATTGATGAACTTCACACCATCGTCGGCGCAGGTAAAACAGAAGGCTCTGCCGATGCCGCCAATATGCTGAAACCTCAGTTGGCTCGCGGCGAATTGCGATGCATCGGTGCGACCACTCTGGACGAATATCGCAAATATATCGAAAAGGATCCCGCACTGGAACGCCGATTCCAGCCAGTTTCAGTGCAGGAACCATCGGTCGAGGCAACCATCGCTATTCTGCGTGGGTTGAAAGAACGCTACGAGAACCATCATGGTATTCGCATACAGGATGCTGCCCTCGTTTCTGCAGCAACCCTCTCCAATCGCTACATCGCCGATCGCTTTTTACCGGATAAAGCTGTCGACTTAATGGATGAAGCAGCTTCGAGATTGAGGATTGAGCTGGATTCGATGCCCACTGAAATCGACCAGCTGGAGCGGCAGATCATGCAACTTGAGATCGAGCAAAGGGCCCTCAGGAAGGAGAGGGACGCGGCTTCCCGAGATCGCCTAGCCAAATTGGAAAAGGAATTGGCTGATTTCAAGGAATCTTCATCTGAACTGAAGGCCCAATGGCAAAATGAAAAGGCTGCCATCAATGCGACAAGTGTGATCAACAGCAAGTTGGAGGAAGCCCGTTTGGAAATGGAACGTGCCGAGCGTGAAGGAGATCTCAACGGAGCCTCACAAATTAAATATGGTAACATTCCAAAGCTTGAGGCTCAGTTGCTAGCCGCTGAAAAAGCCTTGAAGGAGCAGCACGCCCAAAACCGCATACTGAATGAGGAGGTGAGCGAGGAGGACATCGCTCAGGTAGTTGCCTCCTGGACAGGGGTGCCTGTATCGAAAATGCTTGAATCCGATCGTCAAAAACTGGTGCACATGGAAACCAGGCTTCATCAACGCGTGGTTGGGCAGCATCAAGCAGTGAAAGCAGTGGCCAATGCCGTGCGCCGAGCACGCAGCGGACTGCAGGATCCCAACCGGCCCGTGGGATCATTTGTTTTTCTCGGGCCTACCGGGGTGGGGAAAACAGAAATGGCCCGAGCACTTGCTGAATTTTTATTTGATGATGAGCAGTCGATGGTGCGCATTGACATGACCGAATACATGGAGAAACATGCCGTGGCCCGCCTTATTGGTGCGCCTCCCGGTTATGTTGGTTTCGAAGAGGGCGGGCAATTGACAGAGACCGTTCGACGAAAGCCCTATTCGGTGGTTTTGTTTGACGAAATAGAAAAGGCACATCCGGATGTCTTCAACATCCTTCTGCAGGTTCTGGATGATGGGCAGTTGACTGACGGACAGGGGCGCAAAGTTGATTTCAAGAATACGGTCATCATCCTGACGAGTAACATTGGCTCCCCTTTGATTCAGGATTTCTGCAACAAAGGAAAGAAAGGTGAGGATGATCAGGCAGAAATGGAGCGTCAAATCCAGGAGGAAATGAAGCGCTATTTCAGGCCCGAGTTTTTGAACCGGCTGGATGACGTCATCGTATTTCACAGCCTGAGTGAAGAGGACTTGTTGGTGATTGTAGATATTCAACTCCAGACCCTTTCCAGGCGATTAGAACAACAAAAACTGACTCTGCAGTTAACAGATGCTGCCAAAAGGATGCTGGGTAAAGAAGGGTTCGATCCTCAATTTGGTGCGCGGCCACTCAAAAGAGCCATTCAGGAGCATATTCTCGACCCCATGGCCATGCGGTTGCTGGACGGAGGAATTCGATCTGGCGCCAAAATCCATATTGACGCCCAAGATGGCCAACTCGTCTGGAATGCTTCCTGACGTGAAGAGGTCCAAAAGATCCCATGTGAATCAAAGCCAAGTTGAGTCGAATCAAGGGTTTGCCCTGACGCTGCTGCGGGACCTTCAATATCAACTTTGACCAGCATGATGCAGGTTATATTTTTTTGAATGGAGTGCAGCCCAATGCTTGCTTTCATCTCGCTCGTGGCTTTAACTGATCTTTCGAACGGGTGACCGAAGAAAAGCATGAACTTAGAAACAATCACCAAAGCCAAATCCCTCGGGTTTTCAGACAAGCAAATTGCGAACCTTGCTGGTAAATCTGAGCAGGAAATCCGCGAATTTCGCCATCAAAACGATTTATCACCAAGCTATCGGCTGGTAGATACATGTGCTGCCGAATTCGAGGCTTATACACCTTATTATTACTCTTCCTACGATCGTGGTGATGACGAGATCCGGGCTTCAAAGACTCGGAAAGTCATGATCCTTGGCGGAGGTCCCAACCGAATCGGTCAGGGAATTGAGTTTGATTACTGCTGCGTGCATGCCTCATTTGCCCTGAAAGAGACGGGGATTGAAACCATTATGGTTAACTCCAATCCCGAGACGGTTTCTACTGATTACGACACGAGCGATAAACTTTTTTT
>JBDQII010000451.1:0-3569 GCA_040264395.1 Verrucomicrobiota bacterium | reverse complement strand
CGGCTCAAGAGCAGTATTTTAATCCACTCACATAGCCTGTTGTTATCGAAGGGAAGCAGCTTAGCGACATGACGCACATACATATCCACCTGTGATCACCTCCGCAGGTATGCCTGCATGCGTATCCATCAAAACAATCCATCCCCGGGCAGGCTTTTACAGTCTGCACCCGTTTTCCCATGAAATACTTTACTGAGAATAGATACACCTCCTCAGTGATCATCTTGTCGGTGATCACTGCCTTCCTCGGAAATGTGCTTGAGCCCTTGGTCATCTACCTGCTGAGCTGGGCAATCCTTGTCTACTTCATGCTGGAGGCATGCTTCAAACTGCGAAAGCTAGGTTGGAAAGGCTATATTGGACATGCAGGCAATCGATTTGATTTGCTCGTTGTCCTCTGCAGCATCCTCTTCGTGATCATTCCTAACATGGCGGTTGGAAGCATTGTTTACCTTCGTCTGTTCAGGGTTCTCTCTCTTGTTAAAATCGTCAAGCTTATCCCGGATGCAGGGCATATACTCAGTGGCCTGGCACGGGCCATGAAGGCATCCAGGGCCATCCTTACCCTACTGGCCATCCAGCTGGTCTTTTTTTCACTGCTCGGCTTCAGCTTCTTTGGCACTTACCTTCCTGACTACTTTGGAAACCCACTGAGTGCGATGAATACGATTTTCACCATATTCACGGTTGAGAACTGGGGTGCCGTTCCGACAGCAGCCGCGGCACTCAACGAGCCTTTCATCTATCATGCAGTCAATGCTTTTGTCATTTGTGTGCTGATCCTGGGAGGATTCATCTCACTGTCGCTTGCAAATGCCATTTTTGTGGATGAAATGGCAAGCGACAACAATGACGAAATCATGAAAAAAATGGACTTGTTGATGGCTGAAAATGCCGAGATAAAAAAGGTGCTCATCCATTTGGAAAAGCGGATAGGAAAGTCTTGAATCCTTGTCAATTGAATGCGGGCCAGTAGGCACGATCGACAAAAAGCTGCATTGCTCAGAATCGCATCAGGCGAAGGTTTCCCATTCTTGAGAGATCAAGCGTTTTGGGTGAAACATGCTGACCCTCGCGATAAAACTGTTCCACACTGACGTGAAACAACTCCTCAAAAAGCTGCTTCCAGTTGGTATTGTTGGGTTGTCGTTTCCAGAAATCCAGCATGCGCTGAAATCCGCCTTCACGACAGGCAAGGAGAACCATGGCTGTCGAGGTCCCGTAATTGACGTCCCTGTTATCGTATGACTCCATGCGAGCTCCAAAATCATCAGGTACAGCGTGACGTAATTGGGCGGTCTGGGCATAATCATTTACCTGCTCAAAATCACGAAGGTACATCGACTCAAAAACCGCGGCTGAGCCCTCAATCAACCACTTGACGCTAAAGGCTTCCTCAATGGAAGGATTCACATGCCTCTGGTAAACGTGGAAATATTCATGCGCCATGACAGAGCGCATGTGAGGATGCTCTTGTATCAATTCATCCTGAACTATTTCCAGAACAAGCATGACACGTCCCTTCCCGCCACCTCCATGTCCACCGCTGACATACTGGCCTCCCTCCAGCCTTTTTCCGTGCACAACGGGGGGTTCTCTCCAGGAAGGCCAGGCAACGATATCGATATCATAACCTCCAAGGAGTTGAGCGAGGTTGCTCACGACCCGATGAAACTGAATCTTCCATGCCTTGGGCACCTCGTAAAAATATTCCTTGGCATTGTAGGCGTCATACTTCTTCAGTGGACTGGATAGTCTTTCTGAGGCTTTCGCGTGGGTCTTGTCAGACAATGGTAGAGGCTGCGCTGCCTGAGTGCAGGAGAGAGAGAAAATCCACCATGAAACGGTGATCAGGAGATATTTCAAACAACATGCCATAGTCATTGTAATCATCTTTCTTTTCTCAAGGATCACATGAAATCCGTTTGCCCTCGAGTACCCACCCGCAGATCTACCCCAAGGAAACATTTGCTCGAGTCTTCATCAAGACTGAATGCTTACGAAAGGAACTGCCTGCATCTCCTTGTCTGGAGTGAATATTTCTTCCAACAAAAAAATCTGATCCCATAAAATGGAATCAGATCTTCATGAAGTCGTTGCTGGAGGTCCTTAGTCTTTTGGTTTGTGTTCGCTGTGGCAAGCCTTGCAGGAAGCCCCGGCTTTCTTGAAACCAGCTAATGTGGCTTCAATGTTTTTTTCTTTGATTCCTTTGAGAGCAGCAGCTGTGCCAGCGCGTAGGTCCTTGATGCAGGCATCTTCCCAGATTTTATCAGGACAGCGATCGTCAGCCATCATGATATGGCTTGATTCATTCAAAAGCGCCGCACTCAGTGCCAATTGCTTCCAGTCTTTTTTTGTTGCTGGTTTGGAATCGATCAAGCCTTTCTTGAGGGCAGTCATGTGAGGTTTGACGATCGCTTCCATCAGTTGCTCAGTCGTCATGGGGCGGGTTTTACCCTTCATACCGGGACCATGGCCATCGGCAAAGGCCAGTGTTCCGACGGCGACACCAGCAACCAAAAGAGCTGGTAACATTTTTGATACGTATTTGATCATTGCTTTAATATACTTGGATTAAACGATATGGCGGATACTAATTTTAGTGACATGAAAATCAATCCTTCATTTTGAATCGATCTTCCAGACACGGTTTTCAAGCCTGAATGCATGGTTGTCTCTTCCATAAATACTCGAAAATTTGAGTCCCAAACCTATTGCCGAGTGGTCAACCGCATGCCAATCGTCATTTTCAGCCCGCAACGGCTCGATGCACATGGTGAAAATCCATTCTTGAATGCAACGGCCCTTTTGGGTTGGAATAGGAGCCAAATTTTATGAGCAGTCACAATACATTGAATACTTTAAGGGATTTTACATTAGGCAATGGCAGTCAAGGCCAACTTTTCAGCCTACCCGCTCTGGAGGAAGAAGGTGTGGGTAATATTTCAAGGTTGCCTGTTTCCATCCGAATTGTCCTGGAATCCGTCCTGCGCAATTGTGATGGGAAGAAAGTCTCCGAAGAAAATGTTCGAGAGCTTGCCCAATGGCAGCCTAAATCAGAGCGCACTGCTGAGATCCCCTTTGTTGTCGCGCGCATTGTGCTGCAAGATTTTACGGGTGTTCCTTTGCTGGTTGATTTGGCAGCGATGCGCTCTGCCGTGAGTCGATTGGGTAAGAATTCAAAGATTATCGAGCCACTAGTTCCGGTCGATCTTGTGGTCGATCATTCTGTTCAGGTTGATTTTGCGGGAAGTGCGGATGCGATGGATCGTAATCTTGACAAGGAATTCACTCGCAACCGTGAACGTTATCAATTTCTCAAATGGGGCATGCAGGCTTTCGATACTTTCAAAGTCGTGCCTCCTGGAATCGGCATCGTCCATCAGGTCAACCTTGAATACCTTGCCAAGGGTGTCCTGAACGCAAGTAATGTCTATTACCCTGACACGCTTGTCGGAACGGATTCGCATACCACCATGATCAATGGTCTCGGTGTGGTGGGCTGGGGTGTGGGAGGTATCGAAGCTGAGGCGGGTATGCTGGGTCAACCCGTTTATTTCCTGACTCCG
>JBDQII010000450.1:0-3594 GCA_040264395.1 Verrucomicrobiota bacterium | reverse complement strand
TCCCTGCTGTTTGCGATAAAACCGGGCTTTCTCGATGAGATCGGAGGGCCCCACCAGGGCGGATCCGACCGGCGCACCGAGTCCTTTCGAGAAGCATACACTGACTGTATCAAAAGTCGCTGCATAATCCGCCAAGGAAACACCGCTTGCTGCCGAGGCATTCCAAAGTCTGGCACCATCGAGGTGCAGAGCAAGTCCGTGTTTTCGGGCTGTTCCTGTCACATCTTGAATCTGCGATAAAGGCCAGATACTTCCTCCACCTTGATTGTGCGTGTTTTCGACGCAGACCAGGCTGGCCTGAGCAAAGTGATCGTTTTTGACGGGGATCGCTGCTTCCAGCTGTTGGGCCGAGAAACGGCCCCGGTCTCCTGTCACACGTCTGGTATGCACACCGGCCAACGCGGCAGGCGCTCCTGACTCGTAACAATCAATATGGGCGTTTGCCTCTAGAATCATGGCATCACCTGGTCTGGTCTGTGTGCGTATGGCCAATTGATTGGCCATGGTGCCCGAAGGGACATAGAGTGCTTTTTGCTTCCCCATGAGTTCGGCTACATGGTTCTCCAATGCCTGAGCCGTAGGATCATCGCCCAGGACATCATCCCCGACGATGGCATCAGCCATGGCCTGTCTCATTCCTGCGTCCGGTGGAGTAATGGTGTCACTACGGAGATCGATTTTTCCATTGAGCATGATTCGAATATCTTCAGTTCTGATGCTGTGGTGTCAACGCTTTTGGTTACCAATGCTGCATCAACTGGTGACGGATACTTTTTGGTGCTTTCTATATCGAGATCGTAAAATTCGGATCATCGTACATTGGATTCAATCTTCCTTCATATACGAATGTGAACAAGTTTTTCAACCTGATAAGACATGCTTTTATCATGACCAACGCGCCCTTTGATGGCATTGTTGTAACTTATTTCGGCTTGATGACGTCTGACTTCTTACAACCAAGACCCTGTAAAACCGCCAAAACATTATTAATTCACACCATGCTCATCCTCCGTTTTGAAACCAGAGGATGGGACGATTCAAATTTTGTATCATGAATATCCTAACCGAGTTGAAATATGTCGCATCCGTAAGCGATCTGAAAAATAAACTTGTGGCATGTCTCAGTGCGATCTTTGTCTGCAGCGCCATGGCAGGCGTTGAACGACCCAATATCCTTCTGTTCTACACCGATGATCAGCGGCCCGATGCCTTTGGTGCTCTGGGAAACCCAGATATACAAACGCCAAATATGGATCGTATGATTCACGGCGGATTTGTTTTCAATCGTGCCTACATACAGGGAAGCATGACTCCCGCTACCTGTTTGCCCAGCAGAGCGATGCTGATGAGTGGCAAGTCTCTCTTTCGGGCACCCCTTCAGCTGGAATCGGGTGTGCTGATGCCGCAGGTCTATCAGGAAGCTGGATACCGTACCTTTGCGACTGGGAAATGGCATAATGGAATAGATGCTTTCCAGCGGTGTTTCCGGGAAGCTGAGGCCGTTTTTTTCGGCGGTGCCGCCCGATCCCATGTGCAGGTGCCCGTGCAGCGGATGGTCGATGGCCTGATGGTGCCATATGATGCTGGCGACACCTTTTCCACGGTTCTCTTTGCCGATGCTGCGATTACATTCCTTCAAAAACCCTCCACGCTGAAGCAACCTTTTTTTTGTTACAGTCCCTTCACGGCTCCCCATTCTCCGGTGACACCACCCGGCAAGTGGGCAACGATGTATGAGCCTTCAGGCATCACGCTTCCACCGAATCATGCTGCCTTGCGTCCGGAGCTTGCTGAGTCAGGGACAGATGCCATTCCACGGGGTGGTCGAGGCGGGAGGCGGGGCGCGCATACCTCGATACCGGAGGCGAAGCGTGCCTATGCTCGTTATTATGGATTGGTGACACACCTTGATCACCACATTGGTCGAGTGCTTGAAGCACTCGAACAAAGTGGTCTGGCGGAGAAAACCATCGTGGTGCTTGCCACTGATCATGGCATGGCCATGGGGAGTCATGGCAGAAATGGAAAACATAATGCCTATGAGCATACCTCACGCGTTCAAATCATTGTCAGCGGCGCCGGTATCCCCAAAGGTACATCCGATGCGCTTGTTTACCTGCACGACATCTATCCGACACTGTGTCGGCTGAGCGGATTGGAAGTCCCTGATTCAGTGGAAGGATCGAGCCTGGAGGCAATCATCCATGGAAGAGAAAACAAGGTGCGGGATTACCTTTTCACTGCCTACATGGATGATCAGCGAACTCTCCGCGATGAGCGCTGGAAACTGTTTGAACGCCCCAGAGAGAAGCGGTTTGCGCTCTATGACCTGGCAAATGATCCACATGATCTGAACGACGTTTCCGAAAGGAATGAAAACAAGGCACGTCTGCATCATTTGCAATCGGAACTGCTCAAGGCACAGGCTCATTATGGTGACACGCCTGAACGTACCGCACTCCTCATGCGCTCCCGCGGGGGGCGGCCCAGTGTTGCCGGGCGGCGGCGGCCAGGTAATGGCTCCGGTTCAGCCATGGTCAATCGTTCGGACCTTGCGCGACGCTTGACGGAAAAAATCCTGTCATCCACATCAACGGATGCCAGTTTGACTGTAAGGCAGTTTCAAAAAGTCTGGATGCAACTGCATGCAGCTTGGCTTGGAGACGCACCTGCGGTCAGTCGCCAAGGGCTCGTGCAGGGTTTTGCCCAATTAATGGGAGAAGAAATCCGTCTACCCTCGAACCTTGGGGGACGTCGTCGGGGCCGAGGTGGAGAACGCGTCATGGGAATGCACATCCTCATGGCCAGGGCCTTCAGTCATGCAAGCGATGCGGATGGTGATCGGGAAATCACAGTAGCCGAGCTGAGTGCCGCGGTGGCGCAATGGTCCATCGATGTCGACAGCAACGGAAATGGAACCTGCACTCACGCGGAAGTAAAGGCGTGGATAGGAAGTTTGTTGGAAGCCACGCCAGCTCCGCGCGGTCGTCGTCTCAGGTAATTTTTTGTGTCCAGTAAGGAAAAATCAGCTCAAGATTTGTTTGTCCATGGCCTGCGGTGAGGTTGCCTTTGGATTTGTATGGATGTTAGGTATTGACATTTGCCTGCTGCAATTCAACAAATGCATATTCCATGGACACAAGATCTGCCATTCAAAGTCATCTTTCAGGAATCATGCATCTGTGCATTCTCCTTGCAGTCCTTTCTGCGAAACCGTGCCAAGGGGGGGATCGATGGGGGTATCATGCTGTCCGACGGTCCATTCAGGGGCAACCGGCAGGCTTGTTGGAGGCTGAATTGCTGCGTTCGAAAGGTAATGCACGTCCGCTGGACATGGCCCACTTTGGAGCAGGCTGGCATGGAGACAGTCATTTGCTCTGGAATGGTCTTGTGGGTGAGGAGAGTTCATTGGAATTCGAGGTCTCAGAAAGTGGCGAATACACCCTTGAAATGCAGTGGACCGTCGCCCCGGATTACGGTGTGTTTGAAGTGAAGCTGGATCAGCAAGTGATTGAGCCGGCTCTGGATCTCTATGCGACCAAGGTTGGCCTGGCCCCACTGCGTTTTCTGGGCCTCTTTCAACTGGAGGCGGGA
>JBDQII010000449.1:0-3601 GCA_040264395.1 Verrucomicrobiota bacterium | reverse complement strand
CTCCCACTCGACCCGATGGCAGTACGTTATTAAAAGCAAAACCTACCATGATGGGTTTGAATAGATGACTTGAGGCTACTGGTTTATCCTCAGGAAAGAGTAGCGACCAGCGAAGCGCACGCACATAGATGCCGGCATAAAACACAATCACCGTCACGAGAAGCCAGAACGGATGCACTTCGCTCAGTGCCCTCCAGAGCGCTTTCCAGTCAAGATTTTGAAATACCCAGATGCAGCTGAGCAGAGATACCAAGAGCCCAAGATAGACAGCCAGCTTTTTCATGGCTCGGGTGATCCCTCCCGCGCCATGGACTCCAGCCAATCACAGGCCGGGGGGAGTATCGCATCCCAGTGAAATAGTTTGGCGCGGTTCCAGGCTGCGATCCTGTATTGCTGGTACGTTTCAGGGTTTTTGATCATGGACTGTATTTCATCAGCAAGTGATTCGGGTGTTTCCTTTTTCGAGACCCTTCCGGTGACATGATCAAGAGTGGATTCGGTCAGGCCAGCCACGGGATAGACCGCTGAAGGTGTTCCCATGGCATTTGCCTCAATGATATTCAAGCCCCAGCCCTCACGCACTGAAGTATGCAATAGTATATGAGCTTCCTGAAGAGACTGATCCTTTTGCTTCTCATCCAAAAATCCGGCGAAGGTCACACGGTCATTTAATCCAAGTTGACTCGCACAGTGTTTGAGTTGAGGCATGGAATCGCCCGTTCCGATGATTTTGAGTGCTGCATCGATTTGGCGGTCTTTGAGACAGCGTAGGGTCTGGATCGCATGGTCGATACGTTTGTTAGGGGCAAGCCTGGAAACGACGGCCAAGCGTAATGGAGCGCTTATCAGTTTTTCCGGAAGTGAAGGCAAGGCCTGCGTGTAGACTCCATAAGGAATACGTTTGATGCTCTGGATGCCCCGGGCATACAGCATGTCTTCAGTTCCCTTACACGCTGTCCAGAAAGGCTTTTGGCGATAGAGCCAATGCGTGAATTGCTCCTGGATTCTTCCGATTTGATCCAGTGGCCATCGATAAAATGAAGACCATATTGGCCCTAAAACCTCGTGTATGTAGGAAACGCATTGAGTTTGAGTCCACCAGGGAGCAAACCAGGGAATGCCATGATGTTGATCAATCACGAGATCGAATCGAGCTTGCGATTGAAACCAGCGATTAGCGGCCAGTATAGATGTTCCCATGCCGCCGCGTCGTATAATATGAATGCCGTTCAAGATAGATTCCTGTTCACAATCTGGGTATGCGTTTGCAAACCACCAGACGTCATGGCCTTTTGATGAAAGTGCACTGAGATAAGCCAGCGAAACCCTTTCTGCCCCGCCTGAAGCAGGGTTTTGCGGGTCACGCCAGTTGAGCATCAAAAATCTCAGTTGTCTCTCCATATTATAATAAAATCCGGTCAATAACTGACTCGAGGTCAAATCCATCCACGAGTGTGGTAGGGGCGCCGTATTCACGATCATCGCCATGGATGAATGGGTAATTTAACCCTTTACACCCCAAGGGCAAGATTACACTCTGATGCTCTTACACCGGACAAGCATTTCTCAGTTGAAAAAATCAAAGAAAGATTTGATATCAATGAAGGAACCCCTTTTCTCTCCACTGAACAAGGAGGCTTTTTGGATCACTATCCAACGTTCACAGGATTACCTTTTGAACGCTCAGCTACCAGATGGATACTGGCAGGGCGAACTGCGGATAGATTGCACATTGGTGGCGGATACTATTTGCTTCAAGCATTGGGACGGAAAAGTGGACGAAGTCTGGCAGCGCAAGGCCGTAAATCATTTATTGAGTCTGCAATTACCGGAAGGCGGATGGAACATATACCACGGAGGACCTGCCGAGGTGAACGCCACGATTAAATCTTATGTGGCGCTCAAACTTGCTGGATTGACGGAAGCGGATCCTCGCATGTCGCGTGCTCGCTCGGTTCTGCTGAACTTGGGCGGAGTCCCTCGGATGAACACTTTTTCAAAACTCTACCTTGCCTTGCTGGGGCTCTTTCCCTGGAAATATTTACCGACCATACCTTGCGAATTGATTTTGATTGGCAATTGGTTTTATTTGAACTTTCACGAGATGAGTAACTGGACCCGGAGCATAATCGTACCCTTGTCCATCATCAATCATTTCAAGCCTACAAGGAAACTGCGTCATCCCGTGACAATCGATGAGTTGTATCCGGATGGTTTTCACGAACGTGATCTTCGGCTGCCGCACGCCCCGGAGATTTTCTCATGGCGTAACTTGTTTCTAGCCCTGGATAAAGTGAATAAGTTAGCTGATAAATTTGCACAATGGGGTATTCATCCATTTCGGAGACAGGCTTTGAGAAAGAGCGAAGATTGGATGCTGGAACGATTCGAGGGCGCGGATGGTTTGGGAGCTATTTGGCCATCCATGCTCAATTCGCTCATTGCGATGAAGGCAATGGGCTACGAAGATGAGCACCCGCAGGTGTTGCGTGCCGAGCGTGAATTAAAGAAACTTGAACACGTGACCGAAACTGAGGTGCGCATTGAACCTTGTCTTTCCCCTGTCTGGGACACGGCGATTGCCTGCGCTGCCTTAAGTGCTTCCGGAGTTTCACCTGCGAACCCCAGAATGAGGAAGGCGGCTGATTATTTAGTTTCCAAGGAAATCCGCTTCAGAGGAGACTGGAAATACAAGAACGAGGCCGATGTTGAGCCCAGTGGATGGGCTTTCGAGCACGAGAATAAATGGAGTCCTGATGTCGACGATTCCGCCATGGTGATGCTCGCCTTGAGGCGCATGCAATCCAGTGATAAAAAAGCCCAGCAAGCCTGTCTCAAGCGTGGTTTGGAATGGCTCATGACTTTTCAGTGCAAGGGGGGAGGCTGGGCTGCGTTCGATAAGGATTGCACCAAGAGCATCATGGAAAAAGTACCATTCGCGGATCACAATGCCATGCTTGACCCTGAGTGCGCAGATATCACCGCACGCATACTGGAACTATTGGGAGCTGAGGGTCTTACCCTTGAGCATCCTCAAGTGAAACTGGGCGTTCAATACCTGCGCTCCCAGCAGGAGGAGGATGGTTCTTGGTACGGGCGTTGGGGGGTCAACTACCTTTATGGGACATGGCTTGCACTCAGGGGGCTGAGAGCCTTGAAAATGGATATGCATCAAGCTTGGCTGCAGAAAACCAAGGACTGGCTGGAGAGTGTTCAATTGAAAGACGGTGGTTGGGGCGAGCGTTGTAACAGCTATGAAGATCCTGTTTTAAAAGGCCAGGGACCCAGTACAGCTTCCCAAACGGCCTGGGCTGTCATGGGCCTATGTGCTTTCGGTGATCCTGGCCTGCCAAGTCTCCATCGAGGTATTCAGTATCTCATCGATATGCAATCCGTGGATGGTTCGTGGCCTGAGGAAGAGACAACGGGCACTGGATTTCCACTCGTATTCTACCTTAAATACGATATGTATCGGAATTCCTGGCCATTGCTTGCCCTGGCAACTTATCAGGATTTGGTCAAGGCGAATGCCGATGCATCCCTCTAATTCAATCAGAGATGCTTGGCTTCGAATCACACTTGTTGAACAGAACCATATGAT
>JBDQII010000448.1:0-3619 GCA_040264395.1 Verrucomicrobiota bacterium | reverse complement strand
GACTCCTCTTTCGCCTGCCCCTCCGCCTTCTTGCGAAGTTCCGGGTCGACGGGGCCAGGTGTTTTTCCGTATTTTCCAAGGAGAATATCCACAACGGGCTGTGAAAGCATTTTCCATCTGCCAAATTTTACATTGAGCATGGATTGAGTGCCCACAATTTGCGAGGTCGGTGTGACCAAGGGAATCCAGCCTAACCTTTCCCTCACATATGGGATTTCTTTCATGACGTCCAATAGTTGGTCTCCCATTCCTTGCTCCTTCAGCTGATTTCGAAAATTACTCATCATTCCTCCCGGTACTTGATAAACGAGTATGTCTGCATCGACTTTTTCGTTCTTAGCATGCGTGAATGCGTCCAGTTCAAGGTAGACCTGTTTGAAATGATCGCCGATTTCAGCTAGTGCCTGCGTGTCATAATCAGGCTTGCGCGGACTGGTTTCCAACATGGATTGCATGAGCAGTGTGTCTGGTTGGCCTGTTCCATTTGCAAATGGAGCAATGGATGTATCTACTGCATCAACGCCGCTTTCAATGGCAGCATAGTAAGAAGCTGCCGCCATCCCTGCCGTGCTGTGACTGTGCAATACGATGGGGATTTTAATTTTTTCTTTCAGGCTTTTTACCAAGTCTGCCGCTCTGGAGGGGGAAATCAGTCCTGCCATGTCCTTGATGCAAACCGAATCACAGCCCATGGCCTCAAGCTCGACTCCAAGCTTCAGAAAGTTGCCGATGGTGTGCACCGGGCTGGTCGTATAGCAAATGACACCTTGTGCATGTTTTCCTGCTTCCCTGACGGCCTTCACCGCCGTGCGGATATTGCGAACATCATTGAGAGCATCAAACACCCTGAAGATGTCCATGCCGTGATTGGCTGAACATTTGATGAAAGATTCAACTACATCATCAGGAAAACTGGTGTATTGGACGATGTTTTGCCCTCTAAGCAGCATCATATGAGGTGTATTGGGGGACAGTTTCTTCAGAGTGTCGAGACGGTCGAAAGGGTTTTCGTCCAGAAACCGCAGACAAGAATCAATGGTTGCGCCGCCCCACGTTTCAAGTGCTCCAAATTGAAGGTTATCCAGTTTCTCGACAACAGGTATCATTTGCTCGGTCCGCATGCGTGTTGCTGCCAGAGATTGATGCCCATCTCGAAGGACCGTATTGTTGAAAATGACCGGGGTGGTTTCTGCCATAGTTTTATTTTGTCGGGCATCTGTAAGTCTATCAAGAGCAATCTGGTCAATGACTCTGTTGCTGCAGTATCAAAGTTCATACCCTGATTTTTGCATTCGCATTGGAAAGTTGTTTGCTGCTGGTTTGATATTGAAAAAACGTGACCTTTGTCACCAGCTGAATCAACCTCTCTCTTCATGCAACGCAAAGTAAAACAAAAGGATAAAAATAGAGCATTGCGAAGCCTCTTAAACGATCCTGGAATCATCGTGAGTCTGGGAGTTCATGATGCTTTTTCTGCATTGATTGCTCAGCGTGCAGGATTCAATCTTTTGTTTTTGGGTGGATTTGGAGTCAGTGCATCGCGCTTTGGATTGCCGGATCTTAATTTTCTGAACCTCTCGGACATGGAACTCGCAGTGCAGCAGATTACACGGCAACTTTCCATTCCCTTGATTGCAGACGGAGACACTGGTCATGGCAATCTTCCTCACGTGCGACAGACTGTTGAACGTCTCGCTGCTGCGGGGGCATCCGGTATCCTGCTGGAAGATCAGTTGTTTCCAAAAAAATGCGGTCACTTTCACCAAAAGCAGATTATCACAAAAGAAGAAATGTTGGGGAAAATCGAGGTAGCGGTTGACTCCAGACCAGACGAAGATTTTGTGATTATTGCACGGACTGACGCGCGCGCGCTGAACGGACTGGAAGATGCCATTGATCGAGTCAATGCCTATTGCGAACTTGGAGCGGATGTGGCCTTCATTGAGGCGCCGGAAAGTCGTGCTGAACTGGAGCGGATAGCCGACAATGTTTCGCATCCTTTATTTGCCAACATGCTGGTCGGCGGTAAAACCCCGATTCTGAGTGTGTCAGATCTTGAGCGCATGGGTTACAAAATTGCGGTCAGTCCAATTGAAACACTTATGGTGTGTGGAAGTGCCATGCAATCGATGATGGAAGCCCTTAAACAAACAGGTCAATTAACCCATCACCTGGAAGATAAAATGTCGTTTGACACATTGAAGGATATTTTGAATCTCGACGGATTGTTAAACACCCAAACGGGTCACCAGCGAATTCAATAGAAGTTCTTTAATTTCACATTTGATTTGAATCAAGGCCTGTTCACGACATGCATCTTTCTGTGATACCCAAGTTAGGGAGCTGGATCGTTGGAAAGCCTTCAAATGGGATTCAGATGTCGGGCAGTTTCTGGAAACGGGCTGCGTCAGGGCAACGGATGAAGACTCGCATTGGTCGAGGTGAGGTTCAGTGCAATGATGAGGGGAAATGGGACATTCGATTCTCTTCTGTGGGATGCTGATGATTTCTTTTAACTGGTTGTCATTGAGGTTCTGATCGGTTAGGTTTTTTATTTCATGAACCACATGTTGAGCACAATTAAATCAAGAGTGCGTGTATACAGCGCATGGATGATTACCTTACTAACTTGCAGTATGTTCCTCTCTTCTGTTCTTGCAAAAGGTTGGGTCAAATACGAGGGACGCAAGGGGCCTGGTAAAAACAAACACATCGTATTTATCACTGGAGACGAGGAATACCGCTCCGAGGAGGCAATGCCCATGATGGGGAAAATTCTTTCGTTGAGGCATGGATTTGATTGCACGGTCTTATTTGCAATGGACGATGCTACAGGGACCATAGATCCTGACAATCAGACTAACATCAAGGGCATGCACTTTATCAAGGATGCAGATCTGGTTGTATTGTTTACGCGCTTTCGGGAATTGCCTGATGATCAGATGAAATACTTTGTTGATCATCTTGAGGAGGGGAAACCGGTCATTGGCTTACGTACCTCAACGCACGCTTTTGCTTACACCCGCAACAAGGCCAGTGAATACGCTCATTTTCACTGGCAAAGCAAAGGATGGGTGGGTGGTTTTGGGCAGCAAGTATTGGGTGATACCTGGGTGAATCATCATGGTCATCATGGTCAAGAAAGCACTCGCGGGGTAATTGAAGGAAGACATCAATCGCATCCTATTCTCACAGGCGTCAAAGATGTCTGGGGGCCAACCGATGTGTATGGAATGGCACATCTACCTGATGATATTTCTGTTTTGGTGCATGGCTTGACCTTGAATGGTATGAAATCGGATTCGCTGCCTAACTATGATAAACCGCTCATGCCTGTCGCATGGGTGCGTGAACACAACGGGAAACACGGGAAATTAAATAGGATATTCTGTAGCACGATGGGTGCGGCTACTGACCTTGAGAGCGCTGGTTTACGTCGTTTGTTGGTGAACGCATGCTACTGGGGGCTAGGGATGGAAGATCTCATCAGTGCAGACAGTAGCGTTGCATATGTGGGTGAATACCATCCTACTCCATTTGGGTTTGGTAAATTCGTCAGAGGGGTCAAACCGGAATCGCATGCATTAAAGTAATTCTCTGATGCTCATTGAAAACGGTC
>JBDQII010000447.1:0-3620 GCA_040264395.1 Verrucomicrobiota bacterium | reverse complement strand
TATCAGATCAAGATCGACTTTCATGCTTCTTCTTGGGATGGGCGGGTCGAGGATTGAACGGTTTCGACGACAGCCTGCATCAGTTCAACCTGAGACGAGGGGCGTACTCCATGTCCAAGATTAAATACAAATCCATCGCGATTTTTCATGCTTTCAAGAATACGCTTTGTTTCGCGAATGGCAACCTCCGGTGAGGTTTCCAGTACGGTAGGATCTAGATTGCCCTGCACGCCCACGTTCTTTGCCAGCCTCGAAGCAACGGCGGGGAGAGATTCCGCCCAGTCGACTCCCAGAACCTGACCGCCCGTTTCTGCCAGTGCTTTCCAATCTCGGGTGCTTTTTGAAAACACGATGACTGGGACCGATTTGTTCAGTCGACTGACGATTTCGCGGATCCATTTCAGGGAGCCTTCCTCAACCTGATTGCCGGAAAGAGTGCCTCCAAGGGTATCGAAAATCTGCACCGCGTCGACTCCTGCTGCAATCTGCATGTTCAGGTAGTCCACGATGACGTCGGTTAACTTTCGGCAGAGACTTTCAAACAAGGCGGGCTCCGCATACATCGCTTGTTTAGCCTGAACAAATTCCCGGGAACTTCCGCCCTCCATCATGAAATTTGCCAGAGTCCAGGGAGAGCCACTGAAACCAATCAAAGCGGTATCCGGGTCAAGTTCGCTGCGGATCATGCGTACCGCTTGATCCACATAATTCAAACGTTCCACTGCTCCGTTGACATTCAATCGCTCCACGTCAATGGCATTGTTCACCTTGTAAGCCATCTCGATACCGCCTGCTTCGCGAAACGAATAGCTCTGGCCCAAAGCTTCGCAAATGACCAGGATATCACTGAACAGGATCGCCGCATCAAACCCGAAGCGACGAATGGGTTGTAGAGTGACTTCGGTGGCAAGTTCAGGTGTCTGTACGATTTCGACAAAACTGTGCTTCTTCTTGACCTCTCGGTATTCGGGCAAAGCCCGTCCGGCCTGCCGCATCATCCAGATGGGAGGGCGATCTGTGGGCTCGCAGCGACAGGCCTTTGTAAATCGTTCTCGTCGAGTTAGCGCTTGTTTTATCATCATGATTGCATGAACCCGGAAATCAACTGCCCGGACGCATGATTCAACTCGAAAAACACCAAAAGTCAACTTGTTCAAGGTTTCTGCCGAATGAACGCCAATCGTTACCCTCAATCACATGATTTGTAATCCGCCGCTTTCACTGAATAAAATGGGGAACAAATGCGTTTCTGCCGATGGAACAGGGAGAACCGTTTCTTGTGCTCACACGGCATAGCCATTAAACTGATCTCAATTATGTGGCGATTTCAATTCATGGGCTTCCCTGTCACGGTTCATTGGTGGTTTTGGCTGACCATGTTCCTGTTGGGGGGTGGCATCAACCTTCAAAGAGCGGATCAATTGCTGGCGCCGCTGCTGTTCATGGTGGCTGCTTTCATCTCCATCATGGTGCATGAATTGGGACATGCCCTGGCCGGGCGTAAATACGGTGCAGTTCCAAGTATTCATTTACATGGGTTTGGTGGCGTGACGACCCTTCCTGGTGGCTACTTCTCCAGAAACCAAAGCATGTTCGTCAGCTTTGCCGGGCCGCTCGCCAGTCTGATCCTGGGCTTGGCTGCATTTATGCTATTGCCACTCGTTCTCTCGAGTTCGCCCGTCCTGGCCTATGTCCTGAGCGTCATGGTCTGGATCAATACCTTTTGGACTGTCCTGAACCTTCTCCCCATTCAACCGCTGGATGGCGGGCAGATATTCCGAGATTTCATGGGGCCCTCACGCCGAGAAAATGTGCGGTGGGTGGGGGTGATTGTTGCCAGTCTGGTTGCCCTATGGGCTCTCCAGCTCGACCGTGTTTTTCTTTGCATGATGATGGCTTACCTCGCTTACATGAATTATCAGGAGTCGCCCGGTGAGGGTGGGGTCATCACCCATTGACTCCAGCATGCCTATTTCAATTTCCCAACAAAATGAATATGATCCTTCAATTTGTCCGGTACCAAATCATCTTTTTCTCGATGGCAATCGTCGCAAGTACAAGTGGGCAAGTGGTTGCTCAGAATGCGACGCATCCAACATCGCAGCGCGATATCCCATATCGTAGCGATCAGCAAGCCGGCTATGATGATTACGCAGCTGAGCGCTGTAAATTAGACATTGATGTGCCAGACAATGTCGATGGTGCACCCACGGTTGTCTGGTTCCATGGAGGAGGATTGCGCAGTGGTCGAAAGCAGATACCTCAAAGGTTGAAGGGGCAGGGCATGATCATTGTTGCCCCCAACTATCGGATGTTTCCCAAGGTCAAAAGCCCGGTCTACATTGAAGATGCTGCGGCTGCAGTGGCGTGGGTATTCAAAAACATTGAAACATTTGGTGGAGATCCTGAATTAATTTATGTCTCCGGTCATTCTGCTGGAGGTTATTTGGCATCCATGATCGGGTTGGACAAGCAGTGGCTTGCAGCGCATGCCATTGATGCGAATCTGATTGCAGGATTGATCCCATTCAGTGGGCACACCATCACTCATTTCACCGTTCGGGAAGAGAGAGGCATCGCAGGGGAGCAACCTGTTATTGATGCAATGGCTCCGCTCTTTCATGTCAGAGCAGATGCTCCCCCTCTGGTCCTTATCACAGGTGATCGTGAACTCGAATTACTGGGTCGATACGAAGAAAACGCTTACATGATGCGCATGATGAAAGTCGCAGGCCACAACGCAACTTACCTTTATGAACTGCAGGGATATGGTCACGGAATGACTGAACCGGCGTTCCCCATCCTGATACGTCAGGTCAAGCAGCTCACTAAAAACAAACGCAAATAACCTCAAAAACCCAAAGAATTTCAAGATCCAGCACCTTTTGGCTTCGCAAATCAAATCCGGCATGCTAATTCTCAACACCAACGCGCTCCTGTAGTTCAACTGGATAGAACATCGGTTTCCTAAACCGTCGATCTGGGTTCGAGTCCCGGCAGGAGTACCATTTATTGCAAGCTGTAAAAACATTGTATTACAGTAGTTTATAACTTAACGGCGCCGCTATATACCGAATGTCCTCCCTGATACAATGACTCCAGCTGGACACCGCCTAATGACGCCACGGACCCAGGACATCCGCAGACAAGCCAAATCACTGGTTGAATCCGTCAAGATCTCAGCTGAAGTCGGTGTGTTGCTGGACATTAAGCCAGGCACCGTTCGCGAGTGAAAGCGTCGCTACATGTGGGATGGCCCCGAAGGTCAGGATCGGTCCTGTAACGACGATATGGACACAGACCAACTCCCTACGCTGAAACAGTCGCTTCGGCTAATATAACCGAAGAATCCTTCAAATCTGGGATCCACTGTTTTCGCGAACGTATCCGAATATTTTTCTCATAAGCCGTGGCTGATACCGTTTCGGACCCTCGAGATAAGAACCGGAGGTCCGTGAATTAATGAATGCAATGACTCTGAAGCAGTTATTCGCTCAAGACTCCGAGATCTTGGAGTGCTCGTTTTGCGCTGGGATATTCAGGGTCGATCTCCAGGGCATTCTTAAGCGAAGCAATCCCCGGCTCTTTGTCTCCCAGAGCCACCAATGACAATCCGAGTT
>JBDQII010000446.1:0-3648 GCA_040264395.1 Verrucomicrobiota bacterium | reverse complement strand
CGGCCCCAAGTTGCTGATTGTAGATGAATACCAGATGATTGGAGATCAGGATCGCGGCCTGAATTACGAATTAGCCTTGGCTCTGGCACCTCCAAACACGCAATTATTGCTCCTGAGCGGCAGTGTCGCCAACCCTCAACATGTTGTAAAATGGCTCTCGGGACTTGGTAGGAATGTCGAGCTAGTTCAGCACCACCACCGCCCCGTTCCCCTGGAAGAAATGGCTCCCATCCATCTTCCTCATCAATTACCTCGAGAAATGAGAAGTTACTGGGCCAAATTTACAGCCAAAAGTTTAGCTGAGGGATTGGGCCCCATACTGTTATTTGCCCCCAGAAGACGCGCAGCTGAAAAACTGGCACAGGAACTCAGCATGCAGCTCCCCAATCCAAATCCGCTCAAACTCAGCGAGGACCAGAAACATGTGGTTGGAGACAGGATGGCAAAAATGCTTTCATGCCGTATCGCATACCATCACAGTGGATTGAGCTACGCCGCTCGAGCAGGAGTCATTGAACCCTTGGCCAAAGCCGGGCAGCTACGCATTGTCGTAGCCACCATGGGACTTGCTGCCGGTATTAACTTTTCTTTGCGCAGTGTTTGCCTGGTAGGCGATTCCTATCGTCGGGATTATCAGGAATTCCCGATTAATCCTGATGAATTACTTCAAATGTTTGGACGCGCAGGTCGACGCGGCATTGATGAAATCGGTTATGTACTCGTCGGAGGAAATTCTGTTCGCCTCAGGGATGGACATCCAGCAAGACTATCAAGAAGCGGCATGGTGGATTGGAATGCCCTTCTGACGATCATGCACGCTGCATCACTGAATGGTAAAAACCCCTACTCTGAAGCGGTTCGTGTGCAGGAAAGGCTGTTCACTACAAAACCTATTTTTCTTGGGGTCGAAAACGCCATGAAAAACCCCCACACTCCGTGCAAACTGGGAACCGATGCCGAGCGCGCAAGGTATGTTAAGAAAAAAGTCCGCCAAATTCTCAATAGTGAGGCCCAATGGGATTACGATCCAGTCGTTCAGGAAGTACCCATGGAGCGCGTCAGTATTCCGGTGTATCAAAATCGTGATGGTGAGACTTTGTATTGGTGGAAACTCAAAGATACACCCAAGGATATGACAGATTGGTCCATATCCCACCTCCAACCTGCTTTAAGCGTCCCCGATATCGTCTCCGAAATTGGAGACGGACGCTCCTGTGTTCTCGATGATTGTGGTAACTATAAAATCTACGGCAAAGCCCTGTCAGCTGCCGATCGTTTGCATAATGGCAAACTTATTTTATCTAAATGGGTACGCCGCCTGACTCAATGGCGAGGTCGGCAGGTTTCTGATGGTATTTGGCAGAAACGCATTCAGCCGCTGATCCGAAAGAGGATGGAAAAAAAGGGCGCTCATGTGGTGAAGTTCGTTGAGAAAAAGAACTCCATCGATGTATGGCTCAATTACGGGAAGCGAACCCTGAATGTCCCCACGGACCGCCATGGGATCGCTCTCTGGGGAGCAGCCGTCCGTAAAGTGGCTCCTTCCTCATGTCAGACATGCAATCTCGTTGATACCTGCAAAACCTTATCGGTAAAAACCGGCACCGCCATGTTGTGGCGCCGATTGAAACTGATTGATGCCAATGGGGTCCCAACGCGCCGGGGAAGAGTGGTGAGTTTTTACTCCCACGGTGATGGACTGGCGGTCGCCGCTGCTTTGGAAGATGAGAGTTATCACTTGAATGAATTAATATATGATATGGCTAACCTTCACGCCGGCCATCGTTTCAGTCGAGACGAACACCGCTGGAGCGGAAGAATGGCCATGCGATGCCATGATGCTTATGGTTTTCAAAATATTGCAGGCTATCTCGAAAATGGAATCCCCACTCAATATGGCTCTGGCGCTGAGTCCATCGTAATGGATGTACACTCCAATGGGCTGAACAAATACAAATGGGTAACTGATTTTCTGGGAGCAGGAGATATTGACCGTATCATCGTCGAATGGCGCAGTCTCCTGCGCCAGACGCTTCACTCCCCTGCGCTGGAATGGGAGCGCTGGATCCATTTCAAGGAATTGGCATCCAAAATTTTGGATGAAACTGAATCTCCAACCCTCAAAGACCTTCCGCCATTGGAGTATGAACAGAAACAAAGAGTGAATCATGCATTACGCATGCGATAATTCATGATGCCATTTCGGATCACTGCTTGTCCTCAGGGCTGTCCTGAGCTCACTTGAAAAAAGACGTTTTCGTCATCATTGATCCATTCATTCAGGATCAAAGTTTCAACATTTCGCTTTAGCTTACCTGTCTTCCAGGTTTGCCACTTATTGAGATCTTTCGAAAATTCTATGATGTATGATTGTCCCTGATGGCCTTCCAGCTTTAGTCCTATCGACAACTGGTCATCTAACCTCGCAGAGAACATGGAGATATTCAGGGCGGTTCCGTCAGGCGGCCGCATCACAGTCGAATCCAATAAGATGAATCTTGCCTGATTTGGATAACCAATTTGATAGGAATCGTGAGGCATCAGGGTAAGAACCATGGCTTCGTCAGGTTCTTCCAGTTCATCTTCAATTGGAGCCAAATTCAAGATACCTGTTGTTGCCTCCTTCTGGATGAGGACTGGACCTTGACCTTGTAATATGAATAAATCCTGATTCAAGGTAACATTTCCTTGGAGAGTAAAATTCACCCATACCTCTCTCTCCTCGTAACCCAATCGATGGATCCTCAAATGCTCACTGGGCAGTAGACTTTCCGGTCCCGCCGCGAGGGCTGTAGTGATCATGTCGATTCCACCAAGAAACTCAGACAGATCGCGGCTTGAATTATCAAATTGCCAGAAAACATAAGGTTTCCCTGACCCTGCAATGACATCCTCCCATTCAGTGGAAATCCTGATATGGTCGATTAGAAACCGCCCCATCCCGCTTGATCGACTCGCAGGTTGCCGAAAGGCAAAACCATGGATATTGGATGAAGTGGTTTCATCCCGAGCCACAACGTGCGCTGTCTGAAAACGATCAGGATCTACCCACAATCGAGTAAGGCTTTGTCCAGGTGTGAACCCAAGGATCAGCCTCAAGCTCACGGGGGCAACAAAGACCTGCGGAAACCAAATATCTCCTGTCGATTGCCCATTGGATATTCCAAATTCAAATGTTCCTTCCGCTGGATTAACGGACCTTGAAAACAGCCGCCCTTTGAAGGTTGAAGAAGTATTCCCCCTAAAGTGTGCCCAGTAATTTCCTTCACCTTGAGGAGCTTTGGCCACAAATAAATCCATTCCCACAAAGTATTCATATCCTGTATTCGAGAAAGTCTCTACGCCTCCAAACACGGGAATATCAATCATGACATCCTCACTTTGAATTTCATTCAAATCCAGTTGACCGGCAAATATGTTCATTTCACTGCTGTTGCCACTTGTGTGTTTCCATTTACCTGAGGATACACCGGTCACTGGGCCTGATTCATAATCGAAGGACTCCGACAGGAGCATACCCTGAAAATCATCATTCAAAATTTCAACACTGATCTGATTGTTTTTGATCTGATATCGTTCCGATGGAAGCTTCCATCGGAACGATATCAGATCAAAAACAATCAGATCAGTGTTGAAATTTTGAATGAT
>JBDQII010000445.1:0-3671 GCA_040264395.1 Verrucomicrobiota bacterium | reverse complement strand
TTCAGTTTGCAGACCCTTCAATTGTTTCAGCAAGGCCACGCCGGAATGGCCCTGATAAATATATGCGCCTCGTTGATATCCTGCATCCTGTTTGTCTGGGTGGGGGCAAATTTCTCGGCAAAGTTCCTCGTGCGCTGAACAGATCAATCCCTTGCCTAGCCTATCAAGATGACACTTGATCTGTTTTCAGCTTGGCCTGTAAGCCTGAAGTCGATTTCTTTCAGGTGATGTCTATTGCGGTCATCTCTCAATTGATGTTAAATTCCCGCCATGGCAAAACGAAATCTGTTCATTGGAATCGACAGTGGAACCCAATCCACCAAAGTGCTGATTGTGGATGGGCGTTCGGGCAAAGTTCTGTCCGAGGCTTCCCAATCTTACGGATTAATCGAGGGACTGCCTCCTGGAGCCAAGGAACAGCATCCATGCACCTGGAAAGAAGCAGCCGGGAATTCCATGCGCAAGGCACTCAAGCTTGCCAAAGCTTCGAAAGAAGAAGTCAAAGCCATCGGAGTGAGTGGTCAACAGCATGGATTTGTAGCTCTGGATAAATCTGATGAAGTTATCCGGCCAGCTAAGCTTTGGTGCGATACCAGCACCGCTTCTGAATGTGAGGAAATTACCGAATCTTTAGGTGGAGTGCGTGCCACAATCAAAGAAATTGGGAATGCTGTCCTTCCAGGCTTCACAGCTTCAAAAATCTTGTGGCTCAAAAAAAACGAACCTCAAAATTTCAAACGCCTCAAGACGGTCCTTCTTCCTCATGATTATCTGAATCATTGGTTGTCAGGGCGAGCGGTCATGGAATATGGCGATGCCAGCGGAACAGCCTTATTGAATGTTCGCAAGCGTGTATGGTCAGATAAAATCATGCATGCCATCGATCATCGAGTGAGCGGGATGTTGCCCGAGTTGATTTCAAGCGAACAGCCTGTTGGAACCCTGCAAAAATCGACTGCAGAGTCTTTGGGGCTTTCTGAGGATGTTCTG
Organism: Verrucomicrobiota bacterium; assembly: GCA_040264395.1. Classification (GTDB taxonomy): domain Bacteria; phylum Verrucomicrobiota; class Verrucomicrobiia; order Limisphaerales; family AAA164-E04; genus AAA164-E04. Next base: position 2,681 of record JBDQII010000445.1, on the reverse strand, counting down.
ATTAGCGCGGGTGGTGGCGATAACATGATGGGGGCCATAGGGACCGGAAACACCAGGGATGGAGTGGTCACTGCCAGCTTGGGAACAAGCGGAACCATTTATGCTTGTTCCAAAAAACCCTTGATTGATCCGAAGGGTGAAATTGCAGCGTTTTGCGATTCTACCAATCGATGGCTGCCGCTGCTTTGTACCATGAATGTAACGGTTGCAACTGAATTGGTTCGCTCGGAGCTAGGCTGGACACATGATCAGTTTGCAAGAGCTGCGGCCAAAGTGCCGGCGGGCTCGGAGGGGCTTTTGCTGCTGCCTTATCTGGAAGGTGAACGCACACCTAATTTACCTGATGGGACTGGTGTATGGATCGGCTATCGTGGGCAAACCTCCTCAGCTGGGCATCGTGCTCGAGCAGCCATGGAAGGTGTGACATTGGGGATGAATTATGGGCTCAACCGCTTGCGTAAATTAGGGCTTAAGCCAACACAAATCCGTGCAACAGGGGGCGGAGCAAGATCAAAAATTTGGCGGCAAATCATGGCTGATGTATTCAATGCGGAGGTAGTGACATTGAAAATCGCTGAAGGCGCCGCTTACGGGGCAGCCTTGCAAGCTCTTTGGTCATGGCGTCGCCAGCAAGGTGAAGACGTGAGTATTGAGAGCATTACAGATCGACTTGTTAAAATTGCAACTCGTGAAACGACGCATCCTAAAGCGGAAAATGTAAAAGTTTATCAGGACCTTCAGGCTTTGCAGGACAAGGCGGCGACTGCCCTTAAAGGCGTTTTCGCAGACCACAGAGCAATGACCATATCCTGTTGACAGGCAATGCGTGATTTGCTCCTGAGCTGGGAATTGCGATTGGGGCCTTCTTGTATTGCACGAGCAAACCTCTTATTGGGCCTCTGTATTTGCGGGCGATGAGTTTTCCTGTCGATTGAGCTCATCTTCAAGGAACCTTGTTACATCTTTGAACTTGTCTTCATTGGCGGGATTGAGGGCAATCAATGCACGGTGTGCGTTGAGACTGATTTTTGTCATTTCAGTTTTCGAACCACTGTACAAAGATTCACCTACAGCCTTGTAGGGTTCCTGATTTGAAGAGATATTCTGGTGGACTACATGAAACAGTTCTAAGACCCCGAGGTTATCGAGTAATCCCTGTAATCGTTCATTTGGATTGAGGAGTTGGATACTGCCTTTTGGGTCGCCATCTTCAACTAGCTCAAAAGCCTGATTTGCCAGAACGCCCAGGAAAGTGCTGTCCATGACCAGACATTCATCCAACATCAGAATATAATGAATAATCCCCCTGGCTCTGCGCTCTTCTATGATTGCCTTCAGAGGTACACTGGTCTTTACGGTGGCCCGGCCTTTTACCTTGATGCATACCACATCATCGTTTTGAGCGACCAGCAGAGGAGTATCTTTTGAATGCATTGTTCTCAGTTGTTGGGCTTACGCAGTGTTTTTGGTAATAATAGATACGATGGACTGTTGAAGTACCTGCCCATCATCCAATGAACTTGAGATAAGTTTCATATTGGCTTCGTACAATATTTGCATGGCACTTACCAGTTCGTTCGTGGCGTAATTTGAACTTTGGGGCAGTGCACGAAACAAAACATAAGGATTGAGTTTAAGCGGGTTGAATTTTGGGTCAGCCGGCATCGCGGATTTCGGGACTTGTTCCAGCTGCTGTTTAAAGCGGAAAAACTGACGTTCCATTCTCAACCAACCCTTGCGTTGCATTTCCTTGACCATGATGAGGGTTCTTATCTTGGAGATCAAACCATACAGCAACCCCAGAGCGCTGCGCTTTCTGTCCAGTTTCATTTCCCAGAGTTCCTCGCCAAGGTATCGCATGGCTGCACTCAGATTTCTGTTTCCGACCGCATCGCCCAGAGCAAAGGCCTTGGCTTGTTTGTTGCGAGATACGACTTGCTGGACATCCTCAGGACTGGCCTGACCCGAATCGGTGGTGTAAAGCGCCAGTTTCTCCGCCTCTTGCATCAACTGGCGCGCATTGGGGCCGACACTTTCAATCAGGGCTGCTCGGGCTTCGGGATGGATGGTGGCGTCGTTTTCTGCAAACACCTCATCGATACGTTTCTCAGCCTCCGGTATCCAGTCGGATTTGGAGGCATCCCAACCACGTAAAATTTCAACCTGGCCAAGCTTTTGAAATTGCTTGTAAAAGGATTTTCGTTTGTCAACTTTGCCTGCCGAAATGATTATCAGGATTTTCAGAGGATCCGTCTGCTGAAATTCCTCAATCACCTTTGCAAGGCCCTCGATCACAATCTGGACAGAGGAAGTTCGTTCTTCACCTAGAAAGTTGCAGTTATGAAACCAAATACGTTTACCAGTTCCAAAGAGAGGCATCGTTTGCATCGCTTCCAACAACTTTCCTATGGCTCGCTCGGCTTCTCCGGCGTTGCCTGCGGCAGCGTCAATCAGCTCCTCTTCATACTCAGGGAATCGATCCTTCCATTGACCGAAAATGGAGATACTGCGTTCCTTGATGGCGAGTTCTTCATCGCCGCAAACGAGGTAAAGGGATCCTGACTCTTTGTAAGTTTTTCCAGGCATCAGGTGGTTTCGTCATCATTGCTGGATTTCTTAATCTCATCCAGAATATGACGCATGTCCTCAACTTCATTGAATAGATCCGAGGAAACGAAAAT
>JBDQII010000444.1:0-3704 GCA_040264395.1 Verrucomicrobiota bacterium | reverse complement strand
GTTTGCCTGCTTTTTCGAGGGCTGCGCGAGCACCTAGCGCAGCGGGATCATTGATGGCAAAAACACCCCTCAGATCACCATGTGCCTGAAGTGCATCCTCGGCAGCCTTGTAACCCAAATCTTTGGCCGCACCGCTTTCCAGTTCCATGACCATATCAATTTTTCCACTCGCAGACACATTGTGTGCTTCAATGACTTCTTTGAATCCCTTGACACGTAATCGGCAGGATTCTGCTTGTCGGTAATGCAGGATGGCTACTTTTCCCCCGGCTTCACCGAGGGCTTCGATCATGGCTTTGCCTGCTTCTTTTCCTCCACCGTAATTATCGGTCGCCACCTGAGTAAGAATATCAACACCGGGTTCGTTGCAGGGAATATCTACCGTAATCACTGGAATCCCCGCCGCATTTGCTTCCTGGATCACAGGAACAATAGATCTGGATTCGCAAGGGCTGAGGACGATCGCGGAAACCTTGCTTACGATAAAGTCAGTCACCTGATTGGATTGCTTGGCAACATCCTCATCTGCGCTGAGCACTATTGTTTTGTAGCCTTGCTTCGCTGCCTCCGCCGTGATGTTGTCTCCGATAACTTTGAAAAATGGGTTTTTGAGTGTAAGCAACGAGACACCTATAGTACCGTTGCTTTTGGAGGGCTCGGTTGTTTCGCCGTCATTAGGTCCTGCCGTTTGTGATGTGTTGTCACAGCCACTTGTCATCAGCAGAAGTATTGAGCAGCTCAAAATTACTGCGCTTGCTTGTGTCATTGATTTGAAAATCTTCATTGTCTTCAACTTGTTGTTAAACGTTACCCAACATTCGGGTAGTCTATGAAATACACAGTGTCAGGGTTATTCGTAAAGACTTTGAATGAATTCAACGTTTTCTGCAAGAATGTTACATTGAATCTCGAATGAAACCCAAAGATCAAGGCTTGCAAAGGTGAGTGATCTGAGCTGAGAGAAACCTCGGGCGTATTGGGCTTGGTTTCGAATCAAAGATTATTGCACTCATCGCGTGATTCATCGAAGGCCAAGGCTAAATACGGAGTATCCACTGCCACAGCGAAGCATATGCACATGCGATTTTATTGGGGCTGGACATCGTATAGACATAGATGCAGTGAATCATCTGATATCTCATTTTCGAGCATGCAAACCTTCTTTTTCTTACAGGACCATGCGTCTGCCCGCTGTCTTTAGAGTCCATCTGATCTGCCCAATGTCATTGTGATCATGACCGATACTCAAGGTTGTGGAGACTTGAATTTTCGCTGAAAGTCCCAATATTGATTAAGTCCACAATGAGTCCATTCCGCACTCTTACACGGCCTGCCTTAATGACTGATGGTTATCCCGGCCCTGTGGAAGCTCATCGTTCGAGCTCCAGGCGGGCTATGATGCATACTGATGAACGCACGATGACTGATGTGGACCTGACCACGAAAAAGTGGACGTGGCAAAATTGAAGTTCTGCGACAAAATGAAAGCAGAACATGAAAAGTTGAGGGTTTTTGTTCGAGTGTTTGGTTTGGTGGATTCAGAAAATCATCGAAGGAAACATGGAACATCCATTCTTTCTCTATCTGCTCAACAACGCCCCACATGGCCACTATCGATTATCCATACGACAATGGCCCAAGGAAGTCGGTAAAAACTAAGAAACCGTTCGTGCGAAAATTCAAATCGCCGGTCAGGTTCATGAAGCGATGGTCAACAATGGATTGGACAGGATCGTTCTTGATCTTTAATTACCGGAAGGGAAAACAAAATGCATCACACGCTCATGCGAGGAACAGGGGGAAGCCGGTGGAGTCTGTTTCATGGAAACGGAGTTACTCTAGATGAGCGATTTAATTTCTTCCACTGTGGAAGCTTGTTTTAAGCCGGTTCCTGTTAATCGCTTGCACAAACAGGCATTCTTGAGCCTTATGCCGGATTTTGATCGTGATGATTCTTGAATGTCTTCAAAACTGATCTCATAAATTAACTCTGGTTTGACCTGATAATTGTTACCTTGCTTTTGCAGGGTGTTTTTCAACACAAATTCGCCAAGCGATTCAAAATCTTTTTTTGAATGCTGGGTGCCAACAACTGCAACTGAAACCAAAGAATCATTGAGCCATGCTCCAAAGGTAAATCGAATAAAGTGGGTTTGATTTCCAGGCTGGCGTTCAGCACTTAATAATGCTAGTTGCGCCCTGCATGATGCGGGTTTGAGCAGTCTCCATCTGTTTTCATCTGAATGAGGGGAATGCTTTGAATCCACCGGCGTGCACAAAAGGCCAGTGGCATGTTTGTCACGACAAATTTTTAACTTGCCTTCAAGACTTGCCCAATCATTGCATTTGAAAAATCTGGAAAGGCTCATGGGCGGGGGTAAAATGGACTTTTCTGGCTCAGTCTTCAGAACGGTGGACATGTCGAACATTTCCTGCTGAAAGAAATCTGGGTTAACACCCTCTATCTCTGACTTGTTACCGTGCATGCTCCATTGATGGGACCATTCATCCATTACCTGCTTCAACTCAACCCTGCGCTGAGCGAAAGGGCAATTGCTTAAATTGATGCCATCACGTTCAATGATGTCGAATACAATAAACTGGACAGGAGCCGATTGAATTGTTTTCTGATTAGCAGTTTTGACTTTCAATCGTTTTTGGACGTTTTCATGTGGGGGCGGAAGATCATCATCCCAACCAACGATGAGGCCTTCCAATACCGTCCCGGATGGCAAGAGTGAAATGCCACGAATTAGCTCAGGAAAACAGAGGTTCAAAGGGATCAGCTCCTCTGACCAAATAGTTGAAACTTCCCGTCGCCTGATTGCCTGTACGCGAGCCCCATCAAAGGCGAAAGCAGTTTCCAGACCAAGAGCAAAATCAGCTTTGTCAATCGGCATTTCTGAAACGACGACCGGCTCAAAGTGACATGGCGTCATGGCTGTATCTATTTCAGGATCTGGTTCAATAAGGCTTTGAAACCATGTCGCACTTGGTTGCCAATCTTCAATAAGCCGTCTGGATATGACGCTCCTTGGAATTCCCGAAATCTTAGAAAGTGCTTCGTGGATAAGCGGTTTTTGCGCGCCTAAATGGAACCCGCCAAGGATCATTTTATTGAAAAGGACACGTTGTGTAGTGCTAAGCATTTCCCATGCACAGCGAATTGTTTCTTTTTTAGAAAGCCGGGTAAATCCAGAGAGTGGCTGCAGAAACTGGATTACCAGTGTGGAAAGGCTTATTTCGCATCTGCCACCCTTACTTGCAAAAAGTAAGGCCAATGTTTCCGCAGTGTCTTTGACACGCTCATTGCAAGCTTTGATGACCCAATCGGGGAAACTAGTTTGTGATTCAATGACCTCCTTCAATAATTTCAGGCCTGTCTTGGTTTTTAGTCTTCTGTCTTCAAGAAAGAATAAGGCCCAAGCAGCATCCTCTGGGGGGATTGAGCTTAAATAGGATTTAAACTCTTGAACTTTGATGGCGTCATTAGCAGCGGTATCAAGGTTCTCAATCAATTGTTGTAGACGTTGCATGCGTGATGTTCCCTTAAGTCAGATGATTTGAGACGCATGCAAGGAGGAGGCAGGCATGTTTTCAGGCAGTTGAGATACCGATAAACCTTTATCTTTTAGCCATCGAGATAGAACAGAGCCATTCCCGTGGGTCAAGAAGGTTTGTTCTGCCTCGGTTGCTTGAATAGC
>JBDQII010000443.1:0-3717 GCA_040264395.1 Verrucomicrobiota bacterium | reverse complement strand
TGTCAAACGAATGGTGTGGCACCAGGAATCGACATGGGCCGTATGGGAAGATTCATGTCGGGTTCAAAAAATTCAGGAACCAATTTTTCTTGAGAATTCATGGCTTGCTCCCAGGAGATTTCTTTACCCGTGTAAGCAGCCATACGCCCCATGATCCCCATCATGGTGCTACTGCTCATCCAATCACCATCATTGATTGGGTTTCCATCACGGATGGAAGCAAATAACTCATTATGTTCTGTCTGGTACATATCATTGTTCGGGCCGCCATACTTCCATGATTCTTCACCTCGAATTTGTACGCGGGACCACCCTAAAATTTCAGCTATCCCCTTGGCGCCATGTATGTAGTCGTTGTTCTCGTTGTAGCAACCGGCGATTTGGCGACTTCCTACGTATGCCCTGAGACCATTTGCGTATTCGTAGTAGACGGCAAAGTGATCAAAAATATTGCCACTTTCATTCGGTACCTGTCGACCTCCTGTGGCCACCGCCTTGACTGGTGCTTCATCCTTCATGCACCACGCAACTTTGTCCACACTGTGAATGGCTTGTTCAACAAGGCTATCGCCACTTAACCAAGTAAAGTTGTACCAGTTGCGTACCTGCCAATCGAGATCCGACATGCCAGCGGGACGTTTGTCATCAGCTGGCATGGGCTTCACTGGACCAGTGTAGTAAGTAGCATAAATGGATCTTACATCCCCTATGTCTCCATTATGAATTTTGTCGTAAAGTGCCCGTCGAGCAAAATTGTAACGCCAACAAAATCCCGCGACCAGCGCCAGTTTCTTGGCTTTGGCGTCATTTGCGGAAGCGATTACCGAGCGCAAACCGGGAGCATCGGTAGCCATAGGTTTCTCGCAAAATATATGTTTTCCAGCGTCGACTGCAGCTCTCAGATGCATGGGCCTGAAACCAGGAGGAGTTGCGAGAATGACGAGATCAACGCCACTTTCCAGCACCTTTTTGTAGGCGTCAAATCCTGTAAACTTGTTCTCGGGTGTAACTTGAATTTTTTCTTCCGCCGCCTTTTTGAGGGCATTATGGCTGACATCCAAACGATCAGGATACATGTCTCCCATGGCCGTCAACATGACGTTGGAATCCGCCTTCATTGCCTGGCTGGCCGCACCAGTTCCACGCCCACCACAACCAATCAGTCCTACTCTGATAGTTTCATCATTGGCAGCGAATGCCTTTTGTGGGATCGAAAAACTGGGTAATGCCACTCCAGCTGCAACAACAGCTGAAGACGATTTTATGAATTGCCTGCGAGTAGAGTTGGACTCCTCTTTGTTTTGGATCGAATCATGGTTTGATCCTTGTGCCGGAATAAATTGATTGCTCATGGTGTTATCGGTTTTTGAATGAGGGAACCATAATTAATTACTGATTCTTTTGTCGAGGACGTATTAAGGCCTATGTTGATCTTTAATAGTATTACCGGTTTTTTAAAATATTCGCGATTCAGAGTTTTTCATTAACTACTCTTGCCCATATTTTATAGCCCTCAGCATTCAGGTGAAGGCCATCTGCAATAAATAATTCTGGCCGTGGTTTCCCTTCATCACTCAGCATGGGATTCCAGATATTGGCGTAACTGATGTGCGGTTGCTGCTTCGAGTATTTTTCAATTTCACGGTTTGCCTCGAGCATTTCAGGGGCCAAACGCCAACGCTTGACGCTTGGTTTTATGGCGATAAAAACGAGTTTGGCTTCAGGCAGGCGCATTGCCACCAAATTGGAGAACACCTTGAAATTATCGAAAACCTGCTGAGCATTATGCCCTCCTCCAATGTCATTATCACCTGCGTAAAGAACAATTACCGAAGGTTTGTAAGGTTGAACAATACGTTCAAAAAAATGAATGCTATCAGGAATTTTAGACCCGCCAAACCCACGATTAATCACGTTTTTGTTGGGGAAATCTTCTGGAAGACTATCCCATTTTCTAATGCTAGAACTACCGATGAACAATACACCACCAACCGAAGGCGGGCTCTTTCGGTCTTGAGATTCAAAAGCAACAATCGCTTTTTCCCATCGCTCGGAGGTTTGTGCTTTACCAGTGTCCGCGCATTTGAGGAAAAGAAAGCAAAAAAGAATTAGCACGCGAAAACTGATGGAGCAAACTGGGCTTTCGTAACGTAAGATCATGCATACATTATTCAGTCAAAATTCTACCTTACAAACTTTTTTCCACGATGATGCGCTTGGAATGTTTTGATTTAGATGACACTACCTTGTGGTATGTTCATTTCATGAATCAATACTCGGACTCGTCTACTTATGGATCTTGAGGCATATTTAAAGAGATTTAACGGACGCCCAGCAATTGTGGCTACGAAACCACGTTCAAATTTAAGCGGCGTGATAGTGATCCCGTGTTTTCGTGAACCCGATTGGGAACTCACGCTCCAATCATTGATAACTTGCGAGCCTCCCTTAAGTCCGATCGAAGTTCTCATCGTCCTTAATGATTCAGAAGCTGATGTCCCGGAAATCCATTCCGAAAATCAAGACTTGTTGAAGACCATAAGCCAGTGGAGCATGTCCAACAATACAGATCAGCTCCAATTCCATGTGATCAACGCTCTTAAATTACCGAAAAAAAATGCAGGTGTTGGCCTTGCTCGCAAGATTGGGATGGACGAGGCGTTGCATCGCTTAGCCTCTTCTGGGAACTTGGAACGAGGTTGGGTCGCTGGCTTGGATGCCGACTGTCTGTGCCAACCCAATTATTTAAAGGCCTTGGATAGCCATTTCCAAAACAACCCTCAAACCTCGGGCTGCAGCATTTATTATGAACACCCACTTGAAGGCCCACTTCCGCAGGAAATTTATAGTACTGCTGCGAGGTATGAATTACACCTGCGATATTATGTTGAAGCGTTGCGGTATACGGGGTTCCCCCATGCTTACCATACAATAGGATCGGCCATGGCAGCGAGAGCCACGACTTATATGGCTCAGGGAGGCATGAACAGGCGCAAAGCGGGAGAAGATTTCTATTTCCTGAATAAAATCATCTCGTCCGGCCATTTTACAGAGTTGAATTCCACAATTGTCATTCCTTCACCAAGAACCTCGGATAGGGTTCCTTTCGGCACAGGACGTGCAGTTGCAAAATATTATGGGCAAGATTATTTCCCAACCTACTCCTGGAAATCCATCCAAGCATTGAAGGCATTTTTTGAAATGGTGAGATTGTATGACCCATTCACCCAAGGAGGAAAAATGCTTACTGAAAAACATGACATACCCGTTATCATAAATGACTACATCGAGTCAGTCAAAGGATGGGATAAATGGCAGAAATGCATTGACGGAACAAATGCTTCGAGCGCATACCTGCGCCGTTTCTTCCAATGGTTCGATGCATTCCAATGCATGAAATGCCTGCATTTCATGCGGGATAATGGGCACGGAGAAATGGACGTACTGACTGCTGCACAAAGTGTCTTAAGGACGATCCACACACCTCCCTCCGAAAAGAAAACAATAGACGAGGCCTGTGCGCTCAAGTTCTTGAGAGAACATCAAAAAAGCGTATGGAAAATGGCTTTATAAACACGCTTTAAATGGATCGGTCTTTTCTGTTCAACAAGATCAAGCCCGAACAAGAATGCATTCCAACCTTTGCCTTTTGCATTAGAGGCGGCGTCTGGTCTGGGCACCGGGCCATAACAGGCTGGCAACCACCGATGGTTCGAC
>JBDQII010000442.1:0-3763 GCA_040264395.1 Verrucomicrobiota bacterium | reverse complement strand
GGTCCGCTCCCAAGGCATCCATGTATTGCACACTGTGAACGACTTTGAGTCCCTGATGTATGATGCGTGCTGTCCCTGCAGCTCGAGGTAAGGGCTGGCATCATTGCCTGAATGTTTGCAATCCCTTCAAGGGTCAATCGGCAAGGTCGGTCAGCATACCCAGTGTGACGGCTCGCATCCTCCGCCTTACCATGCCTCATGATGAACAACTCACTCATGGGGCATCATCAGTGGCTGAGATCCTGAAGCAGAGTTAGTCGGAAGCTCATCTGCAAATGTCACTTCTACCAGTTTAATTTCTTCATAGGCGTCTGAAAACTGATTCATGAACCAGTTTTTGATGAATCGTGTCATTGATTTCCGCGCTTGATCGCGCACTAGAATCATGACGCTTTCGTTCTCCGCGTATTGGGTCAGCGTTGGCAACATATCCTTTTCGAGCGAATCAAGCTGGTCCTCAGCGCCAAAGCGAGCCCAGCCATTCTGACTTCGCTTTTCCATGCGGTTCAAATGAATCGCGGGAGGAAGCATCGCCCTCAGCCTGGGAGCCTGAACATAACAAACATTTCCCTGGGCTTCAATTTCCCAAGGACCGTCCAAATTGACATAGTAGCGGTAAGTCACGGGCACTCGAATTTCAGCAATGGAAGTCCCCAGAGAAAAATGATCCCAGAACAAAGACATGCGATCTTCGGATTTCAGGATCTCGACACGCTCCAGCTTGGCTAATTCCAAACGCCCCCCCCCGGCATCACTGATCTCCGGAATGCCTGCCAGAAACGATTCTTTCAATGAGACCCGCGTGCTTCCACCTAAAAGCTGGCTCAGGTCTTGCAGGGTCTTTTGTGAAGTTTTGAGACCGTTTTGGAAATTCTGATTCAACAAGGATCCGGCAAATACAAACAATAGGAGCACCATGAGCATTGCCATTCCTCCGAGAACGAGCAAAGTCAATGGCCATCGCCAAGCCAAAATTACTTTTCTGGTAAAAACATTCATGCTGAGAGGAGCCAAAGAGTCGCTTCCGATCCTACATTCAAGTCGGAAAATTTCAAGTAGGATAGAATCGCTTGGCAAAGAATCGGGGAATGCCGAATGAGTCCCAGCGTTGAGTCTTTTATTCTTGTCTTGTAGACAGCTTTAACAGTCTAATGATCCAACATGAGAAGTTACTCATCCACCAGACAAATGCATTGGAATCAGCAACGGATTACTGCTTTCACGTTAATTGAGTTACTGGTGGTAATTGCCATCATAGCCATTCTTGCTGGCATGTTATTACCGGCTCTTTCCAAAGCCAAGGAAGGCGCCAGAAGCACGGTTTGCAAGAGTAACATGCGCCAGATCACATTAGGCATGTTGATGTATATCGATGACAACAACGACTTTCTGCCTTGGTCAGGGGGGGTAGATCGCAATTTAAAGCCCGATTGGGTGCATGGAGGGCAGTCGGACACCTATGCCAATACTCCCAGCCGGTGGAAATCCCGAAGCTTCGGTTTTCATGCCGAATCAGGATCCGTCTTTCCTTACGTAACCGGACAGGCTCAGTTACCATACGACGAGCGCCACACCAATGTTTACGATGTTTACCGCTGCCCAAGCACGAAAGCTCATGGAAGAGCTTTGAGGGTTAATTTCAGCATGAACTCAAAAATCGACAGAAACGAGTCGCTCGCTCAAGGTCGCAATACAGGCCCAAAAGGAGTCAAAGCAGGTGCGGTGGCCACTCCTTCGGAAAAATTATTACTCATTAACGAAGACCCCGCAACCATGCGCAATGCCAGTTTCACTCCAGGAGGAACCGCTTCGAGAGGAGCTTTTATCACACACAATGGGCGGATAAATATGGGGTTTGTTGATGGCCATATAGAAAGCTGGAAAAATGAAAAGGTGCTTCAAGCCCAAAAGGGACGTTTTGAGGATAAGTACTTTGATCCGTATTTCCGACAAAGATAAATCTTTCAGATTGTTCGTGTAGAAAATGGTTGATCCTTCCTCCCATAATTTCAAAACCCTGAAACAGGATTATTGCGCAGCAGGGAATGTCTGCATTCATCTTTCTGTTTTCCTAAGACGTCTTATACTGATGTTTGCGATCGCAATGATCGCGTTGAGTGTGAAAGGAGATGAATCGAAATTCGATCAAGCCAACGGATTATTCGAGCAAGGTGAATTTGAGACAGCGATAGTTGAATACAACAGCCTGATCGAGTCAGGAGTCCAAACTCCCGCCGTTCATTTCAATATGGGAAATGCTTACTTTCGCCAGAACAAAACGGGAATGGCCATATACCATTATTTGATGGCTCAAACGCTGGATCCACTTGATGCAGATGTGCAGGCCAACCTGAAATTCACAAGAGATACGGCGGGCTTACCTTCAGGAGGCATCTCTTCTGCCTGGCGTCAATGGATACGCACCCTTCCACTGAACACCTGGTTCATTCTGACATCATTGCCCTTCTGGGGATATTGCGTTTTAAAAACCGCTCAATTATTAACGGCTTCAGCAAAATGGGAGGGGGTGAGATCCATATTGGGGTGGATGATCGGCCCTGGCGCTTGTTTGTTGGCACTCATTGCTTGGACGATTTCAGGGCAGCGGGTCGGAGTGGTCGTTACTGACCGAGCTCCACTTCATTCGAGCCCTTTTTCAGACTCAAAGAATTTGAGCGAAATGAAAACCGGCGAAGAGGTGCAACTGCTGGCAGAAAAGAACCAATGGCGACAAATCCGCAACACCAAGGGAGAACTGGGTTGGCTGGAAATGTCTCATCTCAAAGCCATTCCCATCCACTGATTGCAGCACAGCTCAAGTCATGGCTTTTGCAGAACTCATATCGGAAATCCCAACCTTGGGCATTTTACAAAAGAGCATTGAGCGCGCACGCATCGGGCACGCTTATCTGTTCAGCGGCGCAGACAGAGAGACACTTGACCGAGCCGCCGTAGCATTCGCCAAAGCAGTGAACTGTACCCAGGCAGCACCTATCAGCGAGCAATTGCCCAGTCCTGCTGCCGAGTATTGTGATCATTGCACGACATGTGAACAGATCAGCGCCGACCACCACGGTGATGTGCAATGGATCCGCCCTGAATCAAAGTCGAGACTGATCACCCTGCCGCAAATACGTCAGTTAATGGAGACCCTGCATCTGAAGGCAAATGATGCTCGAACCAAGGTCTGGATGATTGCAGATGCAGACAGAATGAACCAGCAATCGGCAAATGCGTTTCTGAAAACACTGGAGGAACCTCCCGAAAACTCGTTGATGATCCTGCTCTCAACCCAACCAGATCGACTGCTTGAAACGATTCAAAGCCGATGTCTCCGCTTGAATTTCCCCGGCGACTCCTCGTCGACCATGAAGATCGAACATCAATCATGGCTGGAAGTTTTTGCACAACAACTCGCGGTCAAAGATTCCGGGATGCTGGATCGATACAAGGCATTGGACACTCTGATGGGGAAACTTGCTGAGGCAAGGCATCAGATTGAAGATGGCTTGAAGGACCGCTTTCTGGGTGATTTACCCAATGACGTCGAACCTAAAATCCGTGAAAAACGAGACAAGGAACTCAAGGCTGCAATCGAAGGGCAATACCGACGGCGACGCACGGATGTGTTCAACGCACTGGAGTGGTGGCTGCGGGATGCATGGTTGCTTTCCCTGCAAGCCGAGACCTCCACTTTGACCTTTCCCGACCTCGCACCATTCACTCATGCGCTGGCAACACGAACGGATGCAGGGAAGCTGCT
>JBDQII010000441.1:0-3767 GCA_040264395.1 Verrucomicrobiota bacterium | reverse complement strand
TCGACTGATTTCACATCCATCTTTTTGAGAGATTTGCCAACCTCAGTTCTTATCTTCTTCCAAATCTTATCAGATTCCTTCTCAGACAACTTGACATCCGACCTAGAAATATTGGTGGTCATGAAGTCAAAATCCATACCTTCGACGTCATTTGAAATCACAGAATGGAACCCCCAGGCTATGAAGGAGGGATCACTTTCAGAGCGCTTTTGCCAGACATTTTGAAAGACCTCCTGCTCAACATTCATGTAAAGGGATTCCTGACCGGCAACTGGTTTCATATAGCCAATATTGAGAACAATGTCGCGGAGATCCTTGGGCCATTTGCCCCCATCCGGATCATTCATTGTATAATCTCGCAGGGCGACCATCATACTGCCATTATAGGTTCGAAGCTGATAGATTTCCTCTGTAGTTGCCTTCCATCGATCCGCTGAAAAATTGGAAGGGAGGTGGGGGATTTCCCACGGCTTTTGTCTGCCCTCCAATTGAACTGAATCAGTTCCAACAGAAATGACGTAATTAGACCCAAAAGCATTGTCTCTTGCCCTGAAAAGACCAAACCAATGAAATTTACCCGTCTCAACCTGATGCTGTCGAACATGTAGACGCTCTTTGTAGAGCTTCAGAAATGCTTCTTCATTTTCCTTCTCGACCGTTAAATAAAAATAGCGGGCAATGTTGTAAGGTTTGCGCGCCGCCTTAAGCCTGAGCTCATGAGGGACTAGTTTCTTGGGTAATTCAGCACTATGTATTCCGCATGGAAGCGAAAGAAATAATGTCGCCAGTAGTAAGATTGTTTTATTGATGATTCGTTTCATGATCGTTGGTTTTTATTTGATTCTTATTCCAGATTTTTAATGTTCAATATTCTTGAACTACTCCTTCACCCTTTCGAGCCTCGCAACAAAACGTTTTTCAGATTTGCCCGAGGGCAGAATCAGCACCTGTGAATGTTCCCAGTGATCTTCATTGATTTTTTTCTGAGTGATGATTCTGGTGTGGATACCAAGGCTCTCCGATTGTGTTCCGTCATTTTTGATAACAGGCTTCGTGTTGATGTAAGTACGCCGCAAGACACACTTATCTTCAAAAACGCTTATCAGATCCTCCCAGACTTCACCTTGCGTATTACTGCCTCTTGCAACTAGAACACCTCTAGAAACATCGTAGACCACACTGACATTAAAACGGAATTCACCCCCGAAGGTGCCATGGCCGTTGTGGTGAATAGCCTCTCCATTCAGAGCTGAAACTATCTCGACCACGCCAGAATTTCCGACATCGCCTTCGAGTTGAGTCCACTTCCAGACACCAACTTGCCATGACAAAGGTGCAAGTTGGCTATTGAGTGGACTGCTTGATTCATCCCCTTTCAAAAAAGCCGATGAAAGAATGGTAAGAGTGACAATCAGAACCAGGGCTCTCAAAACTCTTGAATAGATTTGCTGGATCAGCATTTGAATTCCTTTTGACTGGGATTTTGAAAAAGCAGAAAGCATCAATCTTGTGAGTCATTGATTTTTTCTGTGGCAAATACAAGACGAGTCTCTGCTCGCAAAAGAATATCTCGCTGGTCCTTGGACGGACCGTAATTATCTTGATAATACTGACTTCTTTCCTCTGCAAAGCTTGTGGCCTCTCGCATTTGTTCCACTCTCTCGTAACAGTCAGCCGTAATGTAATCCCATTCCCATTTTGCCCAGGCCGTGGAGTCAATCCGTTTCATGGCATGCCAGGCCACGGTATTACTACCTTCCGCAAAAAAGTCAGCAAATCCATCCCGATGTTTGGATTCGTACAGGTTGGATTTTGTTTTGCTCAAGTTGTAGACGGCGATCGGAGGAACCTTTTCCAAGGAATTGTATCCAGCCACATATTGAGTCCTGACTCGATGCACCAATTCCCTCAGACTGTTTTTTTCCTCAAAAAGGTGTTTACGTATTTTTGGACTGAGCCCCGGAAAAACTTCCTTTAATTTAGCGTCACAGTCCCAATACCCCTCTTCCCCTCGGATCATGACATCGATGGTCATGTGCGTGAATTCACCATATAAAGAGGAATTAGGAAGCACTCGTCGAAAGATCCAATTACTCAGGCAACCCTCATCCACCCGCTTTTGCATCAGCGGACCGATAAAATCGGTCATCAGCAACTCATAGGACGCTCTTTTTTCCTGATCCACCTTATAGAAACCAAAGTTTAAATAGAGCTCGGGTTGCTCAGTTTCCTGTGCAAGTGGCTTCTGTAATGAACAGAAGAACAGCAGCAATCCTAGACCTGAGTGGATAATGTTTTTTGTTTCCTTATACATGATGATTTTTCAAGGGATGTTATTGGATAAAATAAATCGCTATTACCTGTTAAACGATACGCAAACCAGGAAGGGGCCAAAAAAAATTATTTGAAAGCCATCTCATAAATGGATACTGAAATTTTACGGTGACTTACGTAGGTCATTTCCGGGAATGATCGAAGCAAAAAGATCTAAACGGAATGCTTTGGATTTTGCGCACCACTGCACCATGTGTAGACACGCCCTCGGAATACAACGCTTATCAAACAATTCATCGATCGTTTCGAAATTGGATTTAGGATGGAGTGTTTGAAAAATGATTATGGGTCATCACTAAAAAGCTCCTTGAAAGAAGCGGTTTAAACCGTGGCAAATACTTTATTGATGATACTTCAGCACCGGCTCAAAAGATAATTATGAAACGGCTTTTATTCAGGATCCATTTTGATCGCATTTCAAATTTGTCATTTATTGAACGGGTTCTTAAAAGGGTTCCAACAGCATCCCATAATTTGCGAGAAATTCTTTCCACGCAATTTGGGCCAGATCATCGACAAGTGATAACCAGGCTTCTTTTCAAAAATCAATTAACGCTGCTGGCTGAATTTCAAGGTTCTGGCTAAGTTCGTCGTAGAAATGTTTTTACTTAATAAACTTGGGAACGCGAATTATGGTATTCCCCTCATCAACGGCCTCCAAAACACCAGCCGGACTCATTGACATCCTTTGTCTTGTATAGGATTTGTTATTGATACGCTTGATAACTATTCCTGAGTCTTTTGCTTCACCATCTATGTTTGTGCTTGTTCTTAATTCAACCACATTGCCCTGTTCATCTATTGATAAAACACTTTTGTATTGACTCCCCCTTGTATCAAAGCCTCTTTTGTTTATTTCTTTCTTTATTGGATCCCAATATACCGTTGAATTCCCTGACATCCATGTGATACCGTTAATCTTGTAAGCCCAGAAACCATGAATGTGATTCCCATTGATGCCCCATTTATAATTTATATCTAACCTGGAAGGGTGTCCCCCATTTGTTTCCATTTCACGATACCAATCCCCTGTGAGAAATCCCAAACCTTTTAGGTGCGGGAAGTTTGAAGGTTTCAAACTAATTTTCAGTTTGTCATTTCCGGAAACGCTAGGGTCTATTTCTTTTATTCCACTTCTCAAACCGTCTTTTTGAGCAATGATTTCGTAGATACTTTCGGGAGTATTTAAAATGAAATGAAATTCACCTTTCATGTTGGTTTTGACTGTAATTAATTGCTGATTCTCACTGATTAGGCTAACGGAACAATTGTCTAACGGTGCCTCATCAAGGCCTAGAACAATGCCCTTCATCACAACTGTTTTGATGTCGGCTTCTTGGACCACAGAAACTTCCCGTTGTAAACCGTTATGTTCATTGTTGGCTGAATTTTCAGCCTTGGTGCCTTTGATGCCTTGTGGTGAGAGATAAAAC
>JBDQII010000440.1:0-3798 GCA_040264395.1 Verrucomicrobiota bacterium | reverse complement strand
ATGCTTCCATACTCGATTAACCATGACACGAGCAAGTAAAGGGTTATCCACGTCGCTGATCCATTCAGCCAGCTTAAACCTTCGAAGACGTCCGTCTGAATCAGGATTCAAGCCGAAGTCGCTGTCCAGCATGCGCAAAGCGGCAATGCCACGGGGTGAGACAAGCTCGCCCTTGTTTTCAACATTACCCCGCTTGAGCAGATGAGTCTTCCCGGGATCAATGGAAGTGACTGCCCACACCTTGAGTGAATCACCTGCGACACTCTTCGAGACATTACCCTGGAATGCTCCCGAAGCAGGCATGTTGATAGTTTGGTCCCCGAATTCAACACCTGCCAGGGCAGAGGCTATGCCATAATAATCCTTCATCGAAATTGGATCAAATTTATGGTCATGACAACGTGCACAATTGATCGTGAGCCCGAGAAAGGTTTGCCCGACTAATGCCACCATGTCCTCCATCTCGTCCTGACGCATGGTTAGACGCATCACATCGTTTGAGGGTTTTGTCGTGTTATGGGGCCCGGTGACGAGAAATCCAGTAGCTACGATCCCTTCTTTTTCTGAGGCGATGATGTCACCCGCTATCTGCAGGCGGACAAACCTGTCGTAGGCCATGTCCCGATTGAAGGCATCAATGACCCAGTTGCGATAATGCCATGCGTGATTGCGCGGTTGATTGTATTCAAATCCGTTACTCTCCCCAAAATGAACGGCATCCAGCCAGTGACGCCCCCAGCGCTCCCCGTAGTGGGGTGATGCCAAAAGACGATCCACGAGGTTTTCATAGGCTCTGTCAGAATCGTCCATTAAAAAGGCATCAATATCAGCGGGCGAGGGAGGAAGACCCACTAGGTCGAAATACAATCTACGTATGAGGGTCCATCGATCCGCCTCAATGGAAGACTGAAGTTCATGTTGCCGCAATCGCTGGTGGACAAAATAATCAATCGGATTTCGAGCTTTCTCAGTTGAAGGAGGTAAATCAACCTGCCGAATCGGTTGGAGCGACCACCACTCAACACTTTCAGTGTCCTGAGTTTTATCTGGATGCTGAGATGCCGCATGAGAGCGCCAGAAAGAACTCAGAAGCAATATGCTTATTGCAAAAGGCATCCAACTCTGGCGAGCAGTCTTCCTTGAAGAAATATCACGTTTGGCCCTGATGTGGTTCATAACAACATGGTAATTGGATGGGATGGTTCAACAGTAAATTTGCCGTAGAACGTATTCAAGAAGAATAGGTAGGGAATGCGATTCTGATTTTTACTTGCACAACGCGTGATGCGGCTTTAGAGAGTTGAAGGAAGCGTATGAGATTATTGTGTTCCAACATCATCGTTTGGTGTGCAATCGCCATCTCGCATGTAACATTAGCTGATGACCGCCACTGGTCTTTCGAAGCACCCGAAACTCCCTCACTCCCAGCCGTCAAGAATGCATCCTGGGCAAAACAACCGACAGATCTTTTCATATTGCAAAGGCTGGAAGCCCTTGGGTTGTCACCCTCGGCACGTGCTGATAAAGCAACGCTACTGCGCCGTGTCTGGCTGGATCTTTTGGGAATTCCCCCTTCACAAGAAGCACTGACCGCATTTTTACAGGATACAAGCGAGCAGGCTTATTTACATATGATCGACGCGTTGCTCGCTTCCCCGCATTATGGTGAAAAGTGGGGCCGCCACTGGCTGGATGTCTCGAGGTATGGCGATTCAAACGGGGGTGATGAGAACCACCCTTACCCTCATGCATTTAGGTATCGCAATTGGATCATTGATGCCTTCAATGAAGATATGGCCTACAATCAATTCGTGCAGGCACAACTGGCGGGCGATTTGGTGTCCTGGGGCGATGAACACACTTTGGCAGGCACCGGTTTCCTGGCAATAGGAACCAAAATCCTAGCCGAACAAGATCCAGTAAAAAAACGCGCGGATATTATCGACGAACAATTAGACACTCTTGGCCGCGCCTTCATGGGACTGAGCATCGGTTGTGCAAGATGCCACGATCACAAATTCGATCCTATTTCAGAGAAAGATTATTATGCTTTGGCTGGCATATTCTACAGCACGGATATCGAAGATCGTGAAATCAAGACACCCGAGGGCGTGCTTAAGAAAAGCATCTGGCAAAGGAAAATAGAGGACTTGGATCAGCGCATTTCAAAAGCCGAAATCCAGTTTTCAAATTTTCGCAATATTGGGCAAACACACGAGTGGCAAGCCGAGGATTTTGATCGGGGCAATGTCATTATTGATCGTGAGCAGTATGGCAAAGAAATCGGCATTATCGGTGACCCTGGGGCTCAGGACAATTTTGTCGAATATGATCTGTCGATCAAAGACGAGAATATTTCAATATTGGAATTAAGGTATGCTGCAAAAACAGCTCGCCCCGGCAAAATCCTTCTGGACGGCAACCCTGTTTTTGAAAACGCAGTTTCAGCGACGACAGGAGGCTGGTTTCCGGAGAATCAAAAATGGATTATCGAAGGTATGCTGGAGCTGAAATCAGGGGAGCACGTCCTTCGCATCGAATCCAAACCGCTCATGTCCCATATTGATCGCATTCGCTTGATTTCTGTGAGCGACCCGGAAAAAGCCCTTGCAAGTATCCAGCAAATTAAAAGGTTCACAAAAGAACGTGAAGCACTGGCATCGAATCACCCGGAACAACCCAAGGTTATGGGGGTTTCTGATGGCTCTATACAAAACGTGCGCCTGAACATCCGTGGAAACCCGCATCAGTTGGGTGAAGAAATTCAACGACGCTTCCCTCTGGAAATAGGAAAATTCGAACACCCCATTGTCGATGCCGATTCAAGTGGTCGCCTCGAGCTTGCCAAATGGATTTCATCGCGTCATCACCCATTAACCGCAAGAGTCTTTGTTAACCGTGTCTGGCATTGGCATTTCGACCGTGGTCTGGTCGACACTCCCGATAATTTTGGAACCACTGGACAAGCTCCCTCACACCCTGAGTTGCTGGACTGGCTGACCACAGATTTCATCAGACATGGATGGTCAATAAAGCATCTGCATCGCCGAATACTCCTCTCCAGCGTATACCAATTATCGTCCATGTCCCTCAATCAAGCGGCCGAAAAAAAAGATCCCTCCAATCGTTTGTATTGGAAAAAGAATATGCGACGCATGGATGCTGAGACCTTTCGGGATGCATTGCTTGCTGTGTCAGGCTCGCTGAACGCCAATGCTCACCTGAAGAAACCAATTGACGTCAAAGCACAGGATCCATCATCTGAAGATCTGGACAAGAACAGGATTGCCTATGAATCTTTTCCACACAGAACGGTGTACCTTCCGGTCGTGCGTTCTCACATCTACGATTTGCTTGCGCTACTCGATTTCCCCAATGCCACAGCTCCCATCGGTAAACGTTCCCTTACAACTGTGCCTACTCAAGCCCTGATGATGTTCAATAGCCCGTTCGTCAAGGAGATGGCCAAACAGACAAACCGTCGCGTGCTTCATTCAAGCAAAGCAGATGCAAGCAGATTGGATCAACTATACCGCATCCTTTTCAGCCGACATCCCTCCGAGAAAGAAATGACGGCATGCCTCGAGCTGGTGAGCAAAACTTCCGAGCTTCTGGAGGAAGCACAAGCCTGGGAAACGCTCTGCCATGTATTGATGATTTCCAACGACTTTATTTATGTCCAATAGCCCGTTTCAATTATCATCTCTCTCACGCAGAGAAGCCCTGAATCGCTTGTGCGTTGGTTTCGGAGGACTGGCGCTCAATGCCATGTTATTCCATGAATCAAAAGCACAGGCT
>JBDQII010000439.1:0-3806 GCA_040264395.1 Verrucomicrobiota bacterium | reverse complement strand
TTTTGCTTCTCTGGATGACAAACCATGGCGTGAGGGAGTTGAACTCTTGTTGCCTTACTGCAAGTCGGTTCATTGTGTCCCGGCAAAAAGTCAAAGATCTGTCTCGCCTCAGGATTTGAAAAACCACCTGAAACAAAACAAGCAGCTAAGTACGAATGCTCAGATTGAGGCATATGACCGACTGGATGATTGCTTTCACCAGTTAAATGAACATTCAAAACATCCCATCCTGGTGACGGGATCTTTTTACCTTGTGGGAAATGCCCTCTCGATCATCCAAGACAATGACCACAATGAAACGTCCTTGAATGAATGGGGAGCTCAACTTTAAGCGCGTGGCCAGAACAACAGCAGCACTGTATTGGCTGTTATTCGCAAACAACAGATGAACTACCCCATGCGAATACTGCCAGAGCGCACTGCTGGAGCGACCTGTTCGGCCACTCTTCGTAGAGCAGGCAATTTGATACAGAAGAAAAATTCATGCCTGAACAACTCATTCCGCAATGCAATAAAGATGATCGTGACTGCGAATGTATAACGCATTTCCGGAAACCGCTGGAGAAGAATCAATCTCACCGTCGAGTTCATTCACGCTCAATACGTTGAGTTCGTCTGCATTTTCAATGACCGTTGTTTTTCCATTACGGCCAGCAAGGTAAACACGATCGGAAACACCCACCGGCGAAGCATAGAAACCGGAAGAGCCACTCAATCGCTCCTGTGCATAATGAAGTTCTCCTGATTGAGGGTTCAAACAGGTAATGACCGCGTTATTGCCCTGAGTAAACCAAAGACGCCCATCGTAAAGAAGAGGAGAGGGAACATAAGGCGTCCCGCGAGTCACTTTCCATTGAATAGATTCAGACCCTGTCAGATCTCCTTTACCACCCAGAGCAATAGCCATGGCCATATTACCGCGGTAGCCGGAGAGTGCATAGACGTTGTGCGCATCGGCGACAATGGAAGGAATGGTGTTGGTGGTCTGCCCTCCGCATTCCCAGATCAATTCGCCTGTCTGGAGATCGTAAGATCGCACTTTGTTGGTGGCATTGATGACGACTTGGGTCACTCCTTCGTGCGTCAGCACATAGGGAGTTGTCCAACCTGTTTTTTCATCCCGTGATTGTCGCCACAACTGCTTCCCATTGCGCTTGTCGAAAGCAACTACATATGAGTCGGTTTCATTGTCCCATAGAACAATCAGGATGTTTCCATGAAGTGTAGGAGAAGACCCTTCGCCGAAGCCATTGCGCGTTGGCATATTTCCCAAATCCTTTTTCCAGACTTCATTTCCGTCCATGTCGTAACAGAACAACCCTCTGGATCCAAAAAATGAAACTATGTGTTCACCATCCGTGACAGGTGAGGCCGAGCTGAAAGTGTTGGTTGAATGATGCCCCTCATGAGGCACCTCCTTGACACCTTCACGTGTCCAAATAGTTTCACCGCTTTTTTTATTGAGGCAAATGGTGAGGAAGGCGTGTAACTGAGTGGGCGCCTGCTGACGTCCAAAGCCTCCCCGACGACCGCCTCGGCGTCTCCTCTGAGGACCGGCTTGTGGCTCAGGTGGATTTTTTTTAGGGTTCACCTCGTTGTCTTGTTCCAGAGCAACGGCTGTCATGAGAAACAATCGATCTCCCCATATTACCGGGGAAGAATGACCTTTACCCGGAATGGATTTTTTCCATTTGATATTTTTGGTTTCGCTCCATTCCACCGGGGGATTGCCGGTAGTCGCGTGCCCGTTCGCAGTTGGTCCACGCCATTGAGGCCAGTTGGTAGTTTCCGAGGACAATAAGACTCCCGAGGCCAGAGTTCCCGCAAGACACAAGGTTTTGAAATTTACTGGGCGAATCATAAGACATTTCATTCAGGTTAAATAAAATCTAGTGTGCATTGTAGACGGTGACTCAAATAATGAGAGTCGTAATAAAAGACTCAGGAAGCTGCAGTCTGGTTACAAGAAAGTTGACTGCCAGTTTTTGCTTCCGACGTTTGACTTTTGGGTCGGTCATTTGCATAGTTTCAATTCAATCAGCAACAAAATCGACATGAAATCCACGCACCTTCTACTGTTGGGAATCATTTTCAATCTGGCCATCGTCAGTTCAAGCCACACGGCATTGGCCCAAACTCAACATTGGCGCGGCCCCAACCAGAATGGAAACTTCGGCCCCGGAGACTTCCCTTCCTCCTTGAATGCAAACACGCTCAAGTGGAAATCGCCTTTACCAGGCAAAGGAACCTCAACGCCCGTTCTGGTAGACAGTAAAATATTCCTCACCTGTCCCGCAGAAGGTAAAGACTGTGTTATGGCTTTTGATTTCAAGGGAAAAGAATTGTGGCGACAAAGCCTGGGAGCAGAAGTTCCGGGCAAACACCGCAACGGCTCCGGCAGCAATGCCTCCATTGCGACAGATGGGAAACGCCTGTTTGCTTATTTTAAAAGTGGCACTCTGGCGGGATTAAAACTCGATGGTCAAATTTTATGGGAACATAATTTGATTGAAAAATACGGTCCTGATTCCCTTTATTGGGATCATGGTACTTCGCCTGTTGTCACGTCATCAGGTGTGGTGATGGTGAGGATGCATCAGGGAGAATCCTGGCTGGCTTCATTCGATCGGCAGACGGGTAAACTTCAATGGAAGACGCCGCGTAACTTCAAAACTCCAACCGAAGGCGATCACGGCTACACATCCCCAGTCATCACGAAATTGAACGGCAAGGAGGTCATCCTGCTCTGGGGAGGCCAGCATCTGACGGCCCATGACCCCTCCAATGGCAGGACCTTGTGGATGTGCGGTGACTTCAACCCATCCAACAAGAATTTCTGGCCTGCAGTGGCCACACCGGTCCTGATAGATGACGTGGCCGTCGTCCCGTTTGGTAGAGCAGACAAGCGACAACCGCGATTGCACGGTATCAGGCTTTCAGGAACAGGTGATGTCACCCAGAGCAACCGCCTTTGGAAAACGGACCAACACAGTTGCTTTGTCCCCTCGCCCACAACCGACGGGTCCAATGCACTGGTGCTCAGTGACAGGGGTTCCATTGTCGCCATTGCCCCCGAATCTGGGAAAGAAATTTGGAAAATGGATCTCCCTGAACATCGGTCCAGCTACTATGCATCTCCTTCTGTCGCCGGTGATTATTTTTATGCCGCCCGAGAGGATGGTACGGTGTTTGTCGTGGACAAGACCCAGTCTGGCCGTCTTGTCAGCGAGCAGGACCTGGAGGAACGCATCATCGCCTCTCCTGTAGGTTTTAACGATCAGCTTCTCATACGCGGAGAACACCATCTGATGTGTTTCTCAAGGAAGTAAACTAATTATGAACAAACGCCAATTTCTCAAATCAACGGCCGGCATCACCGGACTCGCTTCGATCGGATCAGCATGTAAAACTGTGGGAACAAAGATGCAACCCGCACCAGAACGGGCGCGTATCAAACTAGGCATTTCATCCTATTCTTACTGGCACTTTCGTGATCCTAAAACAAGTATTGAAACGGTGATCGACAAATCTGCTGCGTTGGGTGTCGAAGGGGTGGATATCCTGCACCGTCAGATGGATTCAGAAGATATTGGTTATCTTCAAAAACTCAAGCGTCATGCCTTCATCAATGGCATCGACCTGATTGCCCTGTCCATCCATCAGGATTTTGTGGATCCAGATCCAAAAGTCCGCCAAGAGCACATCGATCATACCATCAAATGCATCAACCTTGCCCACGAAATGGGAATTCCTTGCATACGCCTGAATTCAGGGAGATGGAATACGATCAAATCCTTCAATGACCT